>JAYRFE010000070.1:0-39587 GCA_041908545.1 Candidatus Moraniibacteriota bacterium | reverse complement strand
GAAGTTTGCGATAGGGAGGTCAAATGGGTCGTCTTATACGTATTGGACGGGAATCATCGATGAGGTCCGTCTCTATAATCGCTCACTCTCCGCTGAAGAAATCGCCAAACTCTACCAATCGACCGCGCCGGACAATCCCGATACCGGTCTTAAGGGCTATTGGTCTTTCAATGGTCCGGATGTTTCCGGCACGACCGCCTTTGATCGAAGTGGTGTAGGAAACAACGGTACTCTTACTAATGGTCCGACCGTCGCTCTCGGCAAGATCGGTCAGGCCTTGAGTTTTGACGGGAACGATGACTATGTCTCGGCTGGCGATGTCAATGCGGTCGATGGGGCTTCGACGGTGACGCTTTCCGGCTGGTTCAAGCGTGGCGCGTCGAACGCACATCTTACAGTAGGAAAAACGACAAACGCAGGTCGGACTTTCAGTATCAACTTTTACAATGATGGGAGGGCATATGTGAATGTCGGGACTGGTGGCGGAGTGAACAGTTACGGATATTTCAATTCGAATGATACCGATTGGCATCACGTCGTCTTCGTATTCGACGGGAATCTATCGGGGAATGCAAACCGGGCCAAGGCCTATTTGGACGGTGTGCAGCAGTCTCTGACATTCAGTAATACTATCCCGGCTGCGACACAAGCATCAAGCGATAACTTCGAAATTGGCAGAGATCAGACGCTTGCGACATACAGTTCCGGTGGTATCGATGAAGTCCGTCTGTATAGTCGGGCTTTCACTCAAACGGAAGTCACGAATCTCTATAATCTCGGCCGCTAACCTGCCGACAACGTGATAGCGGTTCAACCGCTACAAAATGGCTTAAAACGTGTCGGTCTAGTAGACAGCGGTTGAAACCGCTATTTAGACCCTATCGGGATAGGCCCTGAGCTCTGGCATGGAGCCTTGTGGAGCGGGGAGGGTGCTTTTGGCTTTTTTCTGATGCCGGTGTTTCCGAACACGTCGCAAGGAAAAAAGCCAAAAGCACCCTCCCCTTTTTTGTTGGGATGATGAGTGCTCTTTTTTTGGATCGATATGGGTAGCAGGAGCTTTAGAAGGGGAGGTTCATCGCTTCTTTGGGATCCGATATCCAGGTAAGGGTCGTTCCCTGGTGTTCCCAGCGGCGGAGCCAGGAGAGCTGTCGACGGGCGTAGTGCCAGATGGCGTGCTCGAGGTCGGCTTGCAGGGACGTTTCATCTCGTTTACCTTGGAGGAATTCCGCTATGAATCGGTATTCGAGGCCGAAGCTCTCAAGGCGCTCCCAATCGATTCCTTGTCCGTGAAGCCTTTCGACTTCTTCGACCATGCCGGATGCGAATCGGTTAAGAAGCCGCGTCCTGATGCGCTCGCGGAGGACTTCTTTCGGGGGATTGAGAACGAGAATCGTGGGGTGGTTTTCGGCGGTTGATGGTTCGTGTCGGGTGATCGAGGGGACTGTGCCGAGAGCGGCGACGATTTCGAGAGCGCGGATGAGGCGGAGTGGATTCTGCCGGTCGATAGTCGCGGCTCTGGTCGGATCCTGTGCTTTGAGCAGAGTGTAGAGCTCATCGGTGGTCTTGGTGCTGAGGTGGTCCCGCAGGACCGGATCGGGCGGAACAGCCGGAAAACTCGTTCCTTCGAGGAGTGCTTGGATCCAGAAATGCGTGCCGCCGCAGACGAGAGGTCGCTTGCCGCGAGCGCGGATACCGGTGAGTGCGTGATTGGCATCCTGGAGGAAATCCGAGATATTGTACGCTTCGTTCGGTTTGGCGATATCGATGAGGTGGTGGCGGATGCCGCCGGAGATATATTCATCATCTGCCGCCGATTCCGAATCCCGGAGCACCTTACCAGTGCCGATATTCATGCCGCTGTACACCTGGCGGCTATCGGCCGAGATGATTTCGCCGTTCAGCCGATGCGCCAGCTCGATGGCTAGGTCTGACTTGCCGGAAGCGGTCGGCCCGGCGATGACGATCAGTTTGTGAGGGGGTAATTCCATAATAAGATGAGTTTTTTTAAAAATGTTTTCTATGTCGTAGAGTAGGGAAGGATAATCGCTCTTTTTTCCTTGCGACGTGTTCAGAAACACCAGCATCAGAAAAAAGAGCAATTATCCTTCCTTCACGTTTCGGACACCTATCGTATCCCATAGTATCGTGCAGTAATGCGCTGTTTTTGATACAGAATGTTCCTTCTAGTTGCTTTTTTGGCGCCTCGTATTTTTCTGAACACGTTGTAAGGGAAAGGATACCTTACCACATCCTGAAGTGAACATAAAGAGCGCTCTTTACTGATGCATCAGGTCAGTAAAAGGAGTATGATTTTTTTAGAAATGCTTTTCCTATGAGATTTGAGATAGATACTAAGGGAGTGAGGTTTCTCTTTTTTCTTGCGACGTGTTCAGAAACACCGGCATCAAAAAAAGAGAAGTCTCACTCCCTCCATACTTGAGAAACCTTCTGCCTTAAAGTGTACGAATGATGGAGTGTAGAAATATATTCCCGATGAAGCGGAAGGTACTCTCTTGCTTTTTCTGATGCCCCGTATTTCCGAATACGCAGCAAGGAAAAAGTAAGAGAGTGCCTTCCGTATAGAGACTGTACAAGGAACTTTTAAAAATATGTTATCCGACTGATTCAACACCTTGGAGCGCACGTATCTGTTCGAGGGTCGTTTCTTCGGGATTTATGTAGAAGGGCGTATCGATGGTCGTGCCGTGTATCTTGACGAGGATTTTCGTTTCTCCTTTCGGTACGGTTCGGAGAAAGGCCGAGAGTTTACCGATGAGTCCGGCATCAGCCTGTTCTTCGAGTGTAATCAGGAGTTTCGGAGCTGTCAGGGTGTTCTCATTTGCCCGTGCCTTTTCCGACACAGATTTCTCACGGGTGACGCGCACGCGCTCGAACTGCGTCAGGGTATCGGGAGAAAGGCGTTCGGCGCTTTCGGCGATACAGCGGAGCTGGCCGTCCTTGTGAGAGACGCGGGCATCGATGAGTACGATATCATCTTCTTTCCAAAAGCCGTCGGTTTGCTCCGCCGTCTTGCCGAAGACGAGGATTTCGGTCCGGCCGGTAAGATCCTCGAGACCGATAAAGAACATCGGATGTCCGTTTTTAGTGATCATTCGTCTTGAGGAAGTCACGATACCGCCGATGCGGATCCGGGTGTCATTCTCCTGTTTTTCGAGATCGGTGAGTGGGGTGGTAGTTTCTTTGAGGTAATGCCGATAATCGGAGGCCGGATGTCCGGTGACATAGAGTCCGAGGAGCTCCTTTTCCCAGGCCAGGCGCTGCTGTTTCGATGCCGGGATAGCTCGCGCGAGATTGATCTTGGTCTTGGGAAGCGGCATGGAGCCGAAGAGGCTATCGGTATGTGTCTCGGCCAGAGTGGAGGCTTGCTTACCGTAGCGGATGATGGCATCGATGCTTTCGAGGATCTGCTCGCGTTCGCCCAGGGTGTCGAGGGCGCCGACCTTGGCGAGCGCTTCGATGGATTTTTTATTCAGATCCTTGGTCTGGACGCGTTCGACGAAGTCTTCGAGACTTTTGAATTTCCCGCCGCGCTTCCGTTCCTTGACGATCTCTTCCGCACAGACCGAACCGACATTCTTGATCGCCTGAAGACCGAAGCGGATACGCTCGATATCGTCGTCTCCCCGGATGACCGCGAAGCTTTCGAAACTTTCATTGATGTCCGGTTGGAGAACGCTCAAGCCGATTTCACGTGCCTCGCGTACTTCGATGGCGATGCGGTCAGTATCGTTTTGATCGCTCGTGAGGAGCGCGGCCATGAATTCGGCCGGATAGTGAGCCTTGAGATAGGCGGTCTGATAACCGATCATCGCGTAGCAGGCGGCATGGGACCGGTTGAAACCGTAACCGGCAAACGGTTCGATGAAGGCAAAAACCTGTTCGGCGACGTGTTTGGTGATGTCGTGCTTGACACAGCCCTCGATGAATTTGATGCGTTGTTCCGCGACGAGTTCCTTGATTTTCTTTCCGACGGCTTTGCGGAGCACGTCGGCCTCACCGAGTGAGAAACCGGCAAGATCCCGAGCGATCTGCATGAGCTGTTCCTGATAGACGGCGACGCCGTAGGTGTTCTTCAGAATCGGTTCGAGTTTCGGGTGGAGATATTCGATCTGCTTGGTGCCGTGTTTGCCGCCGATGAAGTCGGGGATATATTCCATCGGTCCCGGACGATAGAGCGCGACCATGGCGATGATGTCTTCGAAGACCGTCGGTTTCAGCTGTTTCAGATAGCGTTTCATGCCGGTCGATTCGAGCTGGAAGACGCCGGTCGTTCGGGCTTCCTGGAGCACCCGATAGGCTCCTACATCATCGATCGGTAGTTTGTCCAGCACATCGGTAACGGAAGCGGTATCCGGGTTGAGTCCGAGTGTATGCGCCAGTGCTTCGAACTTGCCGAGTGCCCGGACGATACGGAGGGTGTTCTGGATGATGGTGAGGTTTTTGAGACCGAGAAAGTCCATCTTGAGGAGGCCGATTTTTTCGACCGCGTTGTTCTTGGTTGAGGCGGCATATTGGGTGACGACGCCTTCGCGTGAACCGGAAATACGCTGGAGGGGGGTGTATTCGGTGACCGGGTCCTTGGTGATGACGACGCCGCAGGCATGCATCGAGGCATGCCGGGCCAATCCTTCGATTTTCTGGGCGTTGTCAACGAGGCGGCGGACCTCGGCATTACTTTCGTAATGCGTCTTGAATTCCGGGACTTCTTCCAGGGCTTTTCTGATGGAAGTGAACATCGGAATCATTTTGGCGGTCTGGTCGCAAAGAGAAAGCGGTATGCCGAGCGCACGTCCGACATCGCGGATCGAACCGCGGGCGGCCATGGTTCCGAAGGTGATGATCTGTGCGACATGGTCGGCTCCGAAGCGTTCGCGGACGTAGTTCAGGACGTCTTCGCGGTGATCATCGGCGAAGTCCATATCGACATCGGGCATGGAGATACGTTCCGGATTGAGGAAGCGTTCGAAGAGGAGATCGTACTGGATCGGGTCGAGGTTGGTGATACCGGTCAGGTAGGCGACGAAGGAGCCGGCGGCTGAACCACGACCCGGACCGACCACGACCCCGTTGTCTTTCGCCCAGTTGACGAAGTCCTGGACGATCAAGAAGTACGACGCAAAGCCGGTCTTGCCGATGATGTCGAGTTCGTAGTTGAGACGGGTGAGTTGTTCTTCCGTCGTCGGGGTATCACCGAAGCGCTCCTTGAGTCCCGTTTCGCAGAGCTGGCGTAGATATCCGTCCGGTGTGACACCTTCCGGGAGCGGATATTCAGGCAGGTGATTGACACCGAAGGTAAAGGAGAAGTGGCAGGCATTGACGATTTTTTGGGTATTCTCGATGGCATCCGGGAAATCTTTGAAGGTTTCAATCATTTCCTCGGAGCTTTTGAGTGAGAGATCGAGGGACATCATCGAGAAGCGGTCACGGTCGTCGACACGTTTATTGTCCCGGATACAGAGGAGCGTGTCTTGGATAGCGGCGTCTTCGCGGCGGACATAGTGTACGTCATTCGCGGCAACGAGAGGGATACTCGTCTCGCGCGAGAGTGCGATCAGTCCTTGATTGACCGTGGCGTGAGTTTCATGATTGAAATGCGGCTGGATTTCAAGGTAGAAGTTGCCAGCCCCGAAGATATCCTGATATTCGAGAGCGGCGAGTTTGGCACGATCGTAGTCGCCATAGATGAGCTCGGAGGGTACTTCACCCTGGAGCGATCCGGAAAGTGCGATCAGTCCTTCACTATACTGGCGGAGGAGAGCTTTATCAGTCCGGGCTTTGTAGTAGAAGCCTTCGAGTTGGGCGATCGAAATGATCTTGAGGAGATTCTTGTAGCCGGTTTCGTTTTTGACGAGGAGGACGATGGTATGACGCCGTCGGTCTTCGGCGGTATTGTTTTTACTGTGGAGATCGTGGCAGACGTACATTTCGGCTCCGATGATCGCTTTGATCCCGTAGTCCTTGGCCTTGGTGTAGAATTCAACCGCTCCGTAGAGAGCGGAGGTGTCGGTGTGGGCGAGCGCGGTCTGTCCGAGTTCCTTGGCATGCGCCAAAAGTTCTTCCGGCCGGCCGAGTGCGGTCAAGAGAGTATAGTGCGAGTGGACGTGGAGATGGGTGAAGTTCATGTGAAATCAGATATCGGATTTGTGATTTATGGATACCGTGAAGAGGGATACAGGTGGTTCTTTCCGATGTTCCATATGCATGGAGTATCGAAAATCTAATTTTGAATCTTCTTAAGACATCCATTTCCAACAAAAAATCGCGCCGAAAGGAGCGAAAGAAAATTCGAAACTGGATATTCGAGGTTGGACATGACGGTGGATTCTCTCAGTGCCCGGATCGCTCCATGGGGTTTGCAGAGAAGCTTATGGTAAGCCAAGTATAGCAGGTTGAGGGAAAAAGGGAACCCTCACCTGATAGCGGTTGAACCGCTATCAGCCGTTTCAGGTGGTCATTGGCTTTGCGGATACGTTATACTATATGCATGCAACAGACGACTTTTGAGATGGAAATAGAGAGATCGGTCGGTGGGAGCCGCTTCGTGATCGGGGTGGATGAGGTCGGTCGCGGTCCCTTGGCCGGGCCGGTCGTGGCCGCTGCGGTGGCGTATCGCGATCTGAGTTTCGTTATTCCTGCTTCGCAAGAGAACGTGTTTGCTTTGATGCGGGATTCAAAGAAATTGTCCGAGAAACAACGGGAGCGGGTATTTTCAGTGATAGGGGAACACTTCGCTATTGGGATTGGCATCATTTCGGCCGAGACGATCGATCGGGTGAATATTCTTGAGGCGACTTTTCTCGCGATGAAGGCGGCTATATCGGATTTGAAACGGGTTGTTTCGGCCGGTGATATGCAACAAGCTCATTTTCTGATCGATGGCAATCAGCTGTTGCCGAATTTTTCGGGTAAACAGGAAATGCTCATCGGCGGCGACGGTATTTCCAAGTCTATCGCGGCGGCCTCTATCATCGCCAAGGTGACGCGTGATCGGATGATGGATGCTCTCGATCGGGAGTATCCGGTGTACGGGTTCATCCGGCATAAGGGCTATGGTACGAAAGAGCATCTGGATGCTTTGCGGAGATACGGAGCCTGTCCGCTCCATCGGCAGTCGTTTCGACCGGTGCAACTCGCTTCTCCGGATGTTGTCAATCGGCGCTTCGCGCGTGATCTGCGGTCAAGACCCTTTCGTCCAAGTTCTTCTCCTGGTCCGGTTATGGGAGCGATTTGAGTCCTGAGAAGAGGGTTGGAAGACATTTGGCGGCCCTTTCCCTATGGTGTACCATAGTTGATATGGAACAGCATTCTGGACAGAATCAGTGGCGTTGGCAGGTGGTTTTGGCTTTACTCGGTATTCTGTGTGTCGGGTTTTTTCTTCGGAGTGTTCACTTCTCCGATTGGCTGCATTTCGAGCTTGATCAGGCTCGTGATGCCCGGGTGATCGATGGGGCAGCCGAAGGGTCATTTTTTGATCTGCCGCTTCTCGGGCCGAAAGCAGGAGGGACATTTCTCCGTCTCGGGCCCTTTTTTTATGTCTTTCAGTATGTGTCCGGTCTCGTATTCGGTATGGATCCGGTCGGGTATGCCCTTGGAGTCATGATACTTTCGGTGGCCGCGGTCGGAGCTTTTTTTCTTCTCGCCCGACGTTTCTTTTCGGACCGACTGTCGCTCGGACTCACCGCGCTGTTTTCGGTATCGGCATATTTCGTCATGTATGGACGTTTCGCATGGAATCCGAATCCGCTTCCTTTTTTCATCCTTGCCGGATTTTATGCTCTGCTCCGATCGGTTGATGCCCATGAGTCACGCCGGGGGGTATGGTTTAGTGTCGGTGCGGCGCTTCTCGGTATGGCGTCTCAGCTTCATTTTCTCGCCTTTATCACCTTGCCGGTTTTGGTCGCGAGTTTCCTTCTCATCCGGCGACCAAAGTATTCATGGAAGGCCTGGCTTTCGGTATTCGGAATCATCGGGGTGCTGTATCTTCCGGTCGTGTTGAATGAAATCGAGACACGGGGGCAGAATTCCCGGGAATTTGTCATGGCCATAACCAAAAAGTCGACGAAAGAGGATCATGGTCTTCCGGAGAAGTTCCTGCGTAATGTGAGCGAACATGGTCTCGCCAATCTGGTGATCATGACCGGATTTGAAGGAGGAATGTTTCCGGCTCTCCGCATCGAGAACGGAACCCTTACGAGCCTCTGCCTGAATCGCTGTGATGAAGGGAAATGGTACGGGGTGGTTGCCGTAGGCATATCGATACTTTCGATACTAACCCTTCTGTTCTTCTGGTGGCGGGAACGGGAACGGACCAAATCGGATTTTCTCCTTCTGCTCCTTCTCTGGATCGGGATAACGTTTGTCGTTTTTCTTCCGCTTTCATACGGCGTGGCGCCGCGGTTCTTTCTTTTGTCCGGACCGTTTTTCCTTCTTTCGTTCGGTACTCTGCTCCTGTCGGTTGAGCGTCTGATCCATCGGCACCATATCGGAAGGATTGTCAGTTCATGTGTCATAGCGTTTCTTATCGGGTCGAACCTTTTTTTCCTTTCCGGTCGTTTCCATGAACTTGCACGAGCCGGAACCGATGCGGTCGAAAGCGCTCCGGATCGCATCCTTAAAGAGCGCATCCGGGTGACTCTCGCGCAACAGCAGGTCATCGTCTCTTTTTTGGAAGCCCGTTCACGGGCGACCGGGTATCCGGTGTATATGTGGAGCGAGCCGCAGCACCGGAGGGCCTTGAAGTATCTTCTGGAGCGTCGAGGGGTTGAGAACGCCGTCTTGGGATTTGACGGAATCTATCGGCAAGGGGTTTACTTTCTTATCCTTCGCGCACACTCGAATCATGAGGATGCGCTTCTGAAATACCGGACCGCCTATATGATCGGCCCGAAGACTGATTTCGGGACTCTGGTCGCCTTCGAGCTGGTTCCGAAGCCTGAGGCGTATATCGGTGAACGACAGGATTTCTCCCTGAAAAAACCTTCTGATTCATCGGCACCCCCACGCTATACGTGGAGGGAATGGTTTGACCGGAATCAGCCTGTTTCGGACGGAACTGACGGTGAGGACGCGATCGATTCACCGGCTGATGAAGAAACGGATGAACGGTAGCTTCCAGTGTTTGCGATACTCGAAAGGGAGGAGTTTTTCGGAGGAACGGGGTTTGTGGGTTTGAATCGATAATTTTTTTCAAATATATGGTTTCTTGGAAACGGACATTTCTGACTCTCGGATGCATTCTTTGTCTCGGGGTAGGGATTCGGGCGTATGGCTTGGGAAACAACTCGTTCGTGGCGGATGAGTTTCTCGATATGAATTCCGCGTATGGATACTTCAAGACCGGGGAATGGAAGGCTTGGGATTTTAATCATCAGAAGCCGAGTACCGTGAATGCGAATGCGGCGCGCGATGAGCGGGCGAATATCTATAAATGGCAGGTGGCCCAGTTGTTCCGATTTCTCCCTCCGACTGAGGCGGTCGCCCGATCGGTGAGTGTCTTTTGGGGTGGCGTCACGTTGCTCACGGTTTTCTGGAGCGCTTGGGTGCTGACGAAACGACGCGAGATCGCTCTCGTGGCGACGTTTCTCGCCGCGCTTTCGGTTTCGGAAATAGTGTTCGATCGCCGGTTACGGATGTACGCGATGTTCGCTCCGGTGTATCTTGCTCTCGCGACGACTCTCTTCCTTTGTCTTGAACAGACTGTTTCGACGCGCTGGCGTCTATTCCGGAAATTCTGGGAGCGAACAGGGATTCATGTCGGGTATGCTCTCCTGTCCGGAATCCTGCTCGTCATCGGGCTTTCGATTCATCAGCTGACAGCGACAATCGTCTTTTCGCTGGCGGCGTATCTCTTGTGGGCTGGCATGACACGGTATCGGGAGACCGGGAATTTCCGGAATCGGTATTTTTCATTGCTCGGTCTCGGAATATCCGCTTTGGCAGCGCTCCGTATCGCGGCGACAGGCCTTTTTTCTTCCTTTTCGGCAGGCCTCATCTGGTTCGATGATCACTATAGCTATCTCGGATACGTGATGGAAGATTATGCCCATCCGCTGTTCGCTCTCGGACTCATGGGTTTCGGAGTGTATAGCCTGGCGGTACGAGAACGACGACCGAAAGCGGCCGGATACCTTGTTTTTTCTTTTATCATACCGCTCGTGTGTGCGATCTGGTTTTTTCGACGGAATGCGGGACCGCAGTATATCTTTTTCTCTCAGTCGTTCGGATTGATCCTGACAGCGGTCGGGATATTCGGTCTGTGGCAGTCGCTTCTGGAACATTATCCCCGGTGGAGTCGAAAGACCTCGTTGATCATCCTCTCCGGTCTTTTTCTGCTTGTGCCGAATTTCGGGTACTTTTTGGCGGAAAACAATACGTATCATGAGACGTCTTCGGGAGGGAATCCGAATTATCGGAAGGTTTTCGAATACGTGAAGAAGAACCGGCTGCCGACGGATGTCCTGGTTACGCGGAATATGAGGAATTATTACTGGAGCGGGACCGACCTCCCGGTGTACGATCTTGGGGACGAGGTGAATCGGGAAAAGCTTTCACTCGATGCTCTTGAGAGAATCGTAAAGGAACACGAGAGCGGCTGGGTCGTTCTTTCGGACAATGACTATGACTATTTCTCGAATGAGGCGGAAACGTACATGAAACAACGGATGGAACGGATAAGTAATCCGTCCGTCCGTGGACCGATCGACGTTTATCGTTTCGGACGATAAGAAAGCGAGAAACTCGGATGAAAATCGGATCCACGATATCATGTGTGATCCGATTTTCGTTTGGCGTATGGGTGGACACGGGAGAATCGGGGTGTACTCTGCGTGGTTTTATTTTTTCTTGAAGAGCCGGGTGAGTGGGGCGATATCGGTATCGGTCAGTTCGCCCGAGAAACGGAGAAGGGTGAAATAGAGACAGGTGAGCAGTGTTCCCGAAACGAGGAAGCCATATGGACCGCTCGGGAGTATGTATGAACCGAATATGAGAACGATGACGCTTCCAAGGGAGATGAAGAGGGTTTTTGGGGCCAGTCGGACTCGGAAGTGCCGCTCTACGGCGATGAGGATGGCGATGGCGACTGCGATGGAGACGAGCGTAGTGGAGAGCGCGGCTCCGATGAGCGACCATTTCGGGATGAGGAGGAAATTGAGTCCGATCATGCCGAGAAATCCGAAGAAGGCCAGCTTCATGGGAATCTTGACGAGTCCGGCACCATTGAGCGCGAAAGAGAGAACGTAAAAAACAGTAAGGAATCCGACTCCGAGCGCATAGACCTGGAGTGGTCGTTCGGCGGCAGCGTATTGGTTTCCGTAGAAGAGATGAAGCACTTGGGGAGCGTATATCATGAGGAGGGTGACCATGGGGAAAAGGAGAAATATCAACAGGCGGAGCGATTTATTGACGAGATTCTCCGTCTCTTTCGTGTCGCGTGCGGCAGTCGTCTTGGAAATAGCGGGAAGGAGGATGATGGTGAGGGCGTAGAAGAGGTAATAAGGGATGCGTCCGGCCGTGAGAGCGGCGTTGTAGATACCGGTGAGGTAGTCGCTTCGAAGAAGGCTTTTGACGAAGTAGAGATCAAGAGTGAGGATGAATTCGTAGAAAAGCAGGAAGAGTGTGAGTGGTCCGGCGTAGGTGAGTATGGTTTTTCCGGAGAAGGCGATGACTTCGGTTTTCGGTTGTTTGACGTGCGGAAAGTAGCGATGGGTGATGAAGATGTCAGCCAGGAGGCCGAGAGTGAAGATGAAGAGTGGTGCGGCGATATAGCCCGATACGGCGCCTTGGACACCGAAGAAGTAGGCGAAGCTGATGATGAAGACGATGCGTCCAAGTGCGCGCATCATCTTAAGTCCCGCTTGGAGGCGGAAGAAATGCAGTCCGGTATAGTAGTAAAAGTAGAAGGATGCGGCGGCGAAGGCGGGGATGATGAGGGAGGAAAGACGGAAGAGCGGAGTGAGGCTCGGGTCGTGAAGGAGGTGCGCGAGAAGCGGTGCGGCGAGAAAGAAGAGGACCGTGACGGAAGACATGAGCAGGATCTGTAATCGTATGGCCTGGCGTTTGATGCCGAGTATTTTTTCGGGGGCGCTTTCGAAGATTTCGGCCAGGTACTTCGACATGGCGGTCGGGATTCCGTTGCCGATCAGGATGATGACCATGGTCGTGAGAGTCACGATGAGACTGTAGCGGCCATAATCGGCCGGACCGAGAATGCGGCCGACGGCCGATTGGATGACGTAGCCGGCGATATTGAAGATGATTTCGGAAACGGTGAGCCAGGCAAGTGCTTGTGAGAATTTTTTCATGAGGATGGCTTATTTCGTTATTTCGGAATCCGCGGGAGGATGATTTCGGCAGAGGAGAGATGGTAAAATCAACGCTTGTAATGTAGTATAACTTTTTCCTTGAGGAAAAGAAAAAGACTAGTCGCACGTTGGCGTCTAGTCGGGAGGATGGTGGGGACGCGGAGAAATGATGGTTCCCATGAAGTCGTTGTGGCGCTTGCTCTGAGATTGCTCACGAGAATGCCCGGAAGGGTGCGCGTCGAATCCCTGCCCAAGGAGGGTAGAGGGCGGTTTTCGACCAAGTATGAAGCATCATTTCACTTCCTCATTCGTCAGTGGCGATACATCATCATGTTTTTTCGTAGTTGGCCGGTTCGAGCTCCAGAACCGATGCCACCTTGCGACGCAGTGATGTGCCAGTCGTTCGGTTAACGTCTCCGCGTCCCCGAGAATCACGTTCTTCATTTGGAAATGAAAAACACATTTCTCGAGGGTGCGAAATTTGATAAATAAAAAAGAACTCTCTCTACCAGGAAAGGGTATCGGAATCCAGTCGGACTGTCAAGACTCCGGCTGGGATAGGACGGAAACGGAAATCGGGGGGATCTCGAACCGGATATTTCCGTTGGTTTCCGTCTTGTGTCAGCGTTCACGAAGTACGGTGAGTAGTGAGTCGAAAACGAGTTCTTTCGGCCGATCGGCGGCGAGCAGGTGCATATTCCAGGAGTTCATTTTCGTTCGGAAGAGGGATTGTTTTTTGTGTAGGTATTCGATGCCTTGTTCAGGTGTGCGTTCTCGGGACATGATGATTTTCGGGTCGAGATCGAGATAGAAGGCGATATCCGGTTTCGGTAGAAAGGATTCAAGTAAGTCGCTTCGAGTGCGCCACAGGAGAAAGGGGAGTATTTTTCGGTGCGGGAGGGCGAGGTATTCCAGATGGATGAGGCTGTCGAAAAAGGAGCGGTCGGAGAGGACGTAGTCGTATCCTTCGCGTTCCAGTCGGCTGAGGAACCGTCGGAAGCGGAACAGATCGAGGAAGAGGAGTTTTTGGCGGAGAAGAAGCGTGAGAAGAGAGGTTTTGGTGACGGCTTTCTCCTGACCGGGTTGGAAGTTCTTGATGTTTTTGAATCGTCGGGCGATCCGATTGGCGAAAGAGAATTCGATTGCGTGAAAATAGGCGACCTTAAAACCTTTACCGATGAGGTATTCCCTCAGAAGTTCGAGTTGAGTAGACTTGCCGCTCCCATCTACGCCGGAAAAGGTGATGTATTTCATAGACTGAGAGTATCAAAAAGTGCTATCCTCGGCAATGAGAGGCGATTTTTTAGGCATGGTTTGAAATATTTCGTATGCACATGAAACGCTTCGTAGTTTGTCCGTTTTTGTCCTTTTTCCTTCCTACACCGCTACGGACGGTGTATGATCCGATAATCGTCGGGGAGAAATAAAACGGCGCGACCGTCTGTTTTTTTGCGGTGGATATCTTTCGGGGCTTGTTTCTGGTATAATGAATCGGAGAGCGGACATTTAAGTTTTTCGGTATTCTGCCTTATGGGTGAAGATATGGTCAGCGTGCTTATCGCTCAACACAGGGAACTTCGAAGATTGATCGGGGAAATTCAGCGCCAGGCCGTCTTGGCGACCGAATATGCCGGTGTCATTGATCTGCAAGTTTCTTTTTTGAAGAAGTTGGCAGGTCATCTGAAGCTTGAAAACGATTTTTTTTATCCGAAAATAGTATCCGGGATGATTCAGAGGGCTGTCTCGAAAGAACAACAGGAAAAGACAGTCGGATTTATTGCTAAGATGAAGGATATCGAAGCGCAAGTGCTGTGTTTCTTCGATGAATATCAGACACCGGAATCGATAGCGGAACGAAAAGAATCTTATTTGAGTGGCCTGAAAGAAATAACCGCCGTTTTGATGTTGCGTATCGAAACAGAAGAGGAGGGGGTGTATATGTTGTGGGATTTCTTCGGCGATCCAGGTGGCACGACAACCGGGGAGGCATGACGACATGTGCATGTGGTGGAGAAACATACTGCTTCTTTTTTTCTTCCTCTTGCCGCTGCAGACGGTGTATTTGCTCCGTGAACCGATGATCGGCGGGGAGAAGTGGCAGTATGGGACTCTTGGCATCTATGTCACGGATATTTTGTTGGTGTTGATACTCGGGTGGTATGGTGTGAGATACTTTAGTGCGTAGGCGGTTAAGGCAGGGTACCGAGGGGCGAGGACGATCTTTTTCCTTGCTGTTTGCTCGGAATCAAAGGGCATCAGAAAAAGCCGCCCTCGCCCCTCGCCCTCTCGTGAAATCGTTTCTGTATCCTGCCGTTTCGTTTTCATTTGTGTCGAGAAAAGTAGTATATATCGCGTGAGAGTATCAAAAAGTGCTACTCTTACGGAAAGGAATCATTTTGTGAACTCATTTTTATGGCACACGAGAGAGCAATACTCCTTTTTTTAGAGAAGGCGGAGAAGTTAAAAACAATACAGCGAGCATTGTCTATCAGCGATAATTCACGGAAAGAAAGTCCGGCAGAGCATAGCTGGCGGGTTGCTTTGATGGCGCTGATTTTTGTTAGGGAACTTGATGTGGATCTTGATGTACTGAAAGCTCTTGAAATTATTCTCGTGCATGATCTGGTAGAGGCAGTGGCTGGTGATGTGTGGATCATGGATCAACACGATGGTGATGCTCATCAAAAACAACATGCCAAAGAGTTGCGAGCTGCCAAAGAATTATACGCTCTCCTGCCTAGGAATACTGGAAATGAATTGGAAGCGTTGTGGATGGAGTACGAAGAGCAGTCTTCTATCGAGGCAAAATTCGCAAAGGCTTTGGATAAAATAGAAGTTATCGTCCAACGCAATAATCTTGGCATGAAGCAGTGGGAGCGTCAGGATATTTATCCTGTTTTATTACACTGGGCTGATGAGGCAGTGGCAAATTTTCCCGCCCTCTTGCCCTTTTGGAAATCGGTTCAGGATGAGCTAACCAGGCAACGAGATAGCCTATAGGTTGGAAATTTTTGTATATTATGGGTCGATTCTCACGTTTTTCTTTTCCCCTTTTCATGTTTTTGTTGCCGTTTCAGACGGTGTATTTCCTCCGTGAGCCGATGATCGGCGGGGAGAAGTGGCAGTATGGGACTCTTGGTATCTATGCTACGGATATTCTGTTGGTGTTGATACTCGGGTGGTATGGAGTGAGATACTTTGTGCGTAGGCGGTCAAGGCAGGGTACCAGGGGGCGAAAACATCAGTTGGTGCGTTTGACTGGAACGCAAAAACAGCTTTTTCTGATGCCCTTTGCTTCCGAGCAAATAGCAAAGAAAAAGTTTGTTTTTACGTTCCAGTATTCATTGGACTCTTTTCTTTTAAAATCGAGTACTTTGTTTTCTGGCTTTATCTTCTGGGCCGGGCTTTCGATACTCTGGGCACCTGATCGGGTGTTGGCCGGATATTTTTTCGTGAAGCTGCTTTTGGCGGCTGGGGTCTTCCTTTTGAGCTGTTCATTCGGTAAACGGGAAACAGGCTTGCTCACAACAGCATTCTTCGCAGGAGCGGTGCTCGTGAGCGTAATCGGTATCGGGCAATTTCTCTCGCAGAATACGCTCGTCTCGTCGTGGCTCGGGATGAGTGGACATGAAGCCTGGCAAGCCGGGACATCGGTGCTGAAGAATGAATCTGGTCGGTGGCTACGGGCATACGGTACGTTTCCGCATCCGAATATGCTCGGAGGGTATCTTGGTGTCGTTTTGGTCTTGGGAATAGGGTATCTTACGCAATCGGCACTTTCGATCAAGAAACGGCTGTTTTTCGAAGGAGGGAGCATCATCGTTCTTCTTGGTCTTCTTCTCACGTTTTCCCGTACGGCGTGGCTTGGGATTCTACTCGGAATCACTCTGGTGGGATTTCATGTCTGGAGAGGGGGGCAACTTAGAGTTCGGAAGCGGTTTCTGCAAGTTTTTTTTATGCTTGGATTGGCCGGATTCGTTTTCGGATCTGTCTTATGGGAGCAGATTTTTCCGAGATTCGATACCGTGACAGTCGAGCGGGAAGGGTCGGTATCTGAGCGGATCACGGCGTTTCGGGACGCATGGATGCTTATCGGAAAATATCCGCTGATCGGTGTCGGAGCCGGGAATTTCACGGCGCAACTTATGAAAGAAAATCCTGGTCGTCCGATCTGGGAAATCCAGCCGGCGCACGATGTCTTGCTTCTCATCTGGGTGGAGCTCGGTGTGATCGGGCTCGCCTTGTTTGTCGGATCCGTAGTATCTTTTGTGTCTTCGAAATCTCTGTTCTTCAGTCCGCAATCCATTGGCCTCGTCGCTCTTCTCCCGAGTTTTTTCTGGGATCACTGGCTCTGGACTTCACATTTCGGGATCTTATTCTTCGCGTTTTTATTCGGGTATGCTATGAAACCATCCCGGGATCTCAAGCGTGCCAGCTGAGAAAAGTGGCACGCGTACTTTAGTACATGATGACTGAAATCGGCTGCATGCGGGCGACGGGCTTGACGATACCGTTTTCCTTGACGCTCGCGATGACATCATCGGCTCGCTTGTAGTGAGAGGAGTCCTGTTCGATGACTTTCGATGAGCGGCCGTTGTAGAGACGGACGCCTTTCGCCTCCAACTTTCGATCGAGTTCCATCTTGTTTTCCGGGGTTGCGTCTTCCGTCTTGGTAGCCGCTTTCCCGGCACCGTGATTGCAGGAAAAGAAACTGGAATCATTTCCGTCCTGTCCGACACAGAGGTATGCCTCAGTCGACATGGATGTCGGGATGAAGGCAGGTTCGCCGGTTTCGCGGAATATCGGATGATCCTGCATGCGCGTCGGACCATAGGCGCGACTGGTGCCATTGCGATGAACCCAGACTTTTTTTCCGGCGTGTTCTTCCTGGGATACGAGGATATGCGGCATATCGTAGAGCAATTCGCATTCGGGATCGCGTCCGAGGATGCGTTTGACGGTCTCAGAGACATGGTGGGTGATGACGGCTCGGTTGGCGTGTGCGAAATTGGAACAGGCTTGGCGGGCGGCCATATAGAGTTTGCCGTCTTCGCCGTCTCCATCAAAGGCGATGAGTGGTTCCTTCCGGCCGAAATCGGATGCGCGGATCTTGGCTGCGATCGATCGGACAGTCTTCTTGAAGGGGGTGTTCCAAAAGAAACGTCCGATATTCATGAGAATGGCCGTCGAGAGATGTTCGCGCTTTTTGGCGGTATACATGTACATGGTGTACTGACCGAGTATGCCGGAACCGCAGTGGATCATGAAGAGATAGTCGCCGTTTTTGACGCCTAGTCTGGTCGCAGTCGTTTCGTCTTCAATGCCGGTCACCTTCATGAGGTCGAGGAAATGATTGCCGGCCGCTCCGAGGATTCCGGAACGGAATTGGGCGAAGAAGAGAAAAAGTGGCGGGAGAATATTAAGAATATCCCGGTGTGACGGTTCTGTCGGGAAAAAATTTCCACGGTCAAGCGAGTTTTCAGCTTCATATTTTGTCCGGATACCGAGGTAGTCGATGAGTGGGGTGATGCCACGACGGCAGATATCGACGACGACGCGGAAAGGGAGGTAAGTACCGATATAGGCTTTGGTCGGAACGACCGGGACCAGGGCTTCGAAGAGTCGGTGGAGTTCCTCAGGTGTCGTATTGCTTTCGTTCAGGTTGGTACGGACGAGGCGCATGCCGCAGGCCGGGTCGCTATCGTTGAGTTGAGGAAGTATGAAGGATTCGGAGGCAACGGTAGTGCCGGTCGCGTTCTTGCGTCCAGGTTTGCTGTGGACATCAGCCATGGCGGCGATATGGTCGAAAATTTCGCTGTTGGAAGCGACGCTTTCGAGCTGCTCGAGAGTCGCCTCATTCGGAAGAAGGGCATCCTGTACGTGGAACACGACAGGCACTTTCATTTTCTTTGTCCGAAGCTCGCTTCGGTATTCGGAAATTTTCCGGAGAGAATCTTTGAACATATGTTTTTTTTGATAAGTGATCAGATGGGAAGGTATTTCCTGGGGGTATGAATGACCGTCGTGATCCCATGTGGTTTCTGAAAGGGAATTTAGAGTGAGTCGTAGAGCCGCTCGTATTCTTTCACCGTATTCCGAAGGTCGAAATGCGCTTCGACGAAGGTGCGGGCTTTCTGACCGAGTCTGACTCTTTCTTCCGGATTCGCCTGTAGGGATTCGATAGCCCGGGTGAAGCTCTTCGTATCGCCGCGAGGAATCGTAACACAGATGTCGTCGTTCGCGAACTCCCGGAAGAGAGGGAGGTCGGAAAGGATGACCGGCTTGCCGCAGGCATAGGCTTCGATGATGACGAGCGGAACATCGAATTTTCCCCGCATGTCATTGACAGGAAAGGCGATGATATCGGCGAGATTATAAAGCTTCGGCATGTCGGCATACGTGTCGGTGAAACGGATATGATGGAGGATCCCGGCTCGCTGGAATCGTTCGGTGATTTCGATCTTCTTGAGACGGTCGTCCTCATGTTTTTTGACACGGCAGGCGAAGACGAATTTCATGTTCGAATCCGGATGAGTGGTGAAGTACTCGATAAGCCACTCCGCGAGCATATCGGTCGCTCCGAGACGCGCGTATTCGCCATTATAGGTGACGATGAAGTCTTCCGAAGTCAGGTGGAAATACGCAAGGGTTTCAGGACTCTTTTCGGATGGCTGATAATAGGTGAGATCGACTCCTGGATAGATGCGGCTGACCCGGCTCATGCCGATATTGCGGAGGAGTCGTTCCGAATAATCGGAATACACGACGATATGATCGGCGAAAAGCAGTTGTTTCCACTGTTTCGGTCCATAGAGATCTTCGCGCAGGGTGGCGATGGTCTGTATGGTCTTGCCATGCGTCGGTCGGCTGAAGAAGTTGATGAGCGAAGTGTTTTTTCGGGTCGGGGTGAAGAGATAATGGGTGATATCGAATTTCCCCCGGAGATTCCGAAGAGTGGTGAGCAGACGGAGTTTTTCCGAAAAATCAAGCTCATTCTTGGTGTAGCAGGGAATCTGGGTGATATCGGCCGGAAGATCCGGGAGCCAGGTTGGTGTGGTGAGAATGCTGACGTGGTGTTTACTGACCGATCTGGCGAGGAAGTAGGCGAAGTTCTTGGAAGCTTCGTCCCAAGGCGGAACCAGCGGGCGGGTCGCGAGCAGAATCTTTTTCATAGATTTTTTGAGGAGAATACGTTTTATAATAGAGAGGGGCGGATGATGAGGATACCTTTATCATACAAGAACCCGGGATTTCGGTCATCTGGATACTGCATGATGGAGAGGGGAAAGTCCTCTTTACAGGGAGGAAGAATCCTGCCAGAATGAGTCGGTTTCTCCCTTTTCGCACCTGGTGATACGGTTGCACGGATGGAGATGTCCCATCTTTCTCTATTAATGCAGATTCTTATGTCGCTCAAAGTCGGAATCGTCGGGTTGCCGAATGTCGGAAAATCGACCCTGTTCAAGGCGCTGACTCGGAAACCGGTTGATATCAATAATTATCCGTTCTGCACCATTGAGCCGAATGTCGGTATCGTCGAGGTGCCGGATGAGCGGCTCGGTAAGTTGGCCGCGCTTTCCGGGAGCAAGAAAACCATTCCGGCCGTCATCGAGTTCGTCGATATCGCCGGACTGGTGAAGGGCGCGAGCGAGGGTGCGGGGCTTGGGAATAAGTTTCTGGCGAATATCCGTGAAGTGGACGCAATCGTCGAAGTGGTCCGGGCTTTCGAAAACACCGATATTATCCACGTGAACAATCGCGTCGAACCGGAGGATGATATCGCCGTCATCAATACGGAACTGATCTTGGCGGACCTCGAGACGCTTGCTAAGCGCAAGATCAAGACGGCCAAGGAGGTCCGGGGAGGAGAGAAGGATGCGCCGATCGAGCTCGCATTGATCGAGCGGTTGGAACGGGAGCTTTCCGCGGGTGTCCTGGCACATCAGATCCTCCTCTCTCTTACTGAGGAGAAAGAACGGAAGATGCTTCGCGGTCTGCAGCTGCTTACCGCCAAGCCGTTCCTTTATGTCTATAATATTTCGGACACCTATCAGACGCTGACTCCATCTCTTGAGGAACGACCGCACGTGAAGCTCGATATCAAGATCGAGGAAGAGCTGCTCGACATGTCTCCTGAGGAGATGGCTGAAATGGAAATCGTTTCGCATATCGGTGAATTGGCGCGTCAGGCCTATGCACTTCTCGGCCTTATGACGTATTTCACGACGGGCCCCGAAGAGACACGCGCCTGGACGGTGAAGCAGGGCTCGACGGCTCCGCAGGCCGGGGCGGCGATTCATGGGGATTTCGAAGAGAAATTCATCCGGGCCGAGGTCATCCGTTGGGATACGCTCTTGGCGGCCGGTTCCTGGAGTGCGGCACGCGATCAGGGGACACTTCGAATCGAGGGGAAAGACGCGATCATTACGGATGGGGACGTCATCGTTTTTCGGGTCTGATTCTTTTCGGAAGTAGGGAGAGATTTTCTTTGGAAGGAGGGGGCTTTTTTTTGGAGGTCCCCTCTTTGTTTGTAAGTCTGAAATCTGGTATCCTTAATAAAGAGAAGGATTTCTTGCGGTCGCCCGATGCTCTCGAGGAAATTTTTCTTGGTGAAAAGAAATTTACAGGAAAACCCCCATGCGTTTTTCGGTAAGAATGGAAAAAGAAATATCAAAAGTACGAAGAACACTCCTTTTCATTCGAAGGCGTTTTTGGTCGTTTATCGGCCCGCTTTTTGCTGTTCGGCAAAAAAAGCCGCAAAAAGTAGTGCGGGCGGTCGTTGAGGCGGAAAGTCTGGAAGAATTTTTGTCGAGTTACTCGGTGATTCGAAGAGGAAGCCATGGGAAAGCATATCTTCGACGTCAGTATGTGTTGACGATGATGCGTGCCGTGGGGAAATGGACATCGAAGATAATGCATTCTCTTCGAGGATTTACCTGGCGTACCGCTTTGATGGGACTCGTGTTGGCAGTGGTGTATGGGGCGACTCCGGGTGCCTTGAGCGCTCCTCAGTCGGTCTCTATCGATACGCGGGCCGAGTGGGAGACGGGGACACAGACCGGTACCACGACTCTGAGCTCTGCGGACGCGATTCAATTGCAGTCGTCGGGAAGTTGGAGCGAGCGAGTTTGGGCGCCGACCAAGGAGCCGGTGAACGCCGGTCTTCTTCTGTTCTGGTTGGAAATTATCTCTACGCGACGCGCGGTCAGTCAGACAAGGCTTTCTGGCGATACGATACGGTGAATAATCTCTGGGAAAATCTTTCCGATCTTCCGGTGCCGGCCTATCTTGGGTCCGATATGAGTTATGTATCCGCGACGGGAGATATTTATATGATTTTTGGCGGGTACTCCCTGAAGTATTACAAGTATTCCATTGCCAATCAGACCTGGACGCGTCTGGCTGATCTGCTTGATGCCCCATATTCGGGGGCATCCATCGAAAACGATGGTACGAATATCTATTTCGCTCGCGGGAACACGAGTACCGATTTCTATAAGTACGATGTCGCTACCGATCAGTGGCTGAACCGGGCTCCGGTTACCGGTACTATCGGAGTCGGAGGAGACTTGATCAATGGGCAAGACGGTTTCTTGTACGCGCTTCGTGGGACGCCGGGCGTGCAGATGTATAAGTACAACCTGTCGACCAACGCCTGGTCGAACGGAACATCTATCCCGACCGCTCCAGCCGGGGAACAGCGGGCGGTATTCGCGAACAACTATATCTACGTCCTGCGTGGTGGAAGCACTACCACTTACTTCCGTTATAGTGTGGCTGCCACGACCTGGCTTTCGATGACCGGGACGAATGAGTTCGCACCGATGACGACGAATTATCCTTCCTTGTCCTACAGCAGTACGGAGAACAAAATCTACGCTTTTCGTGGTCTCAATACGACGGATATGTGGAAATTCGATCCGACACTCGGGACGAATGGTCAGTGGGTCGGACCGAAACAGGTGCTGGATGGAGCAGTTGGATTGAATACTGGTAGTGATCTCATTTGGAACGGACAGACGGGAGCGACCGCGTATGTCTATGCGACTCGTGGAGGAGCGACGAATGCCTTTTATCGATACGATATCGCGACCAATTCCTGGAGTTCGAAGGCGGTGTTGCCCTATTCGCTCAACACGGATACGAAGGGGGTGTGGTGTAACGGGAATGCGTACTACGCTCAGCCCGGCAGCGTGAACTTCTACCGATATACGGAGGATGCTTGGACTACCTTTTCCTCTTCACCGAATACGCTTCCGGCAGCGGCGGGAGCCGGAGCAGCTCTTGCGTGTGCTTCGGATAACTCCATTTACGCTATTCGGGGAGGAGGGACGAACGCGTTTTATCGTTGGGTTTCGGGAACCGGATGGAGTACGCTTTCGACGATCACTATCGGGACCGTGAATTACTTTCCGAATATCGGTGCTCGCACGGTCGCGATCGGGACGGATATCTATGTCATGCCGGGCAACGGAGAGACCGCGATGCTCAAGTACAATGGGTCATGGAGTACGGTCAGATCGACACCCTTCGCCCAGTATCTCGGTACGGACATGACCGTGTATGGCGGGAAGATCTATGCTTTGGCCGGATATTATAAGAATGAATTCTGGGAATATACGCCGGGTACGGATACCTGGAGACTACTGCCGGCGAATCAGGGGTATACTTTTGCTCGCGGGCCGTATAGCGGAGCTTCGATCGAGTATGCCGGCGGCACTTCTTTTTATGCGGCTAACGGACAAGGACTTGCCGATATATGGAGCTATACCGCTTCCGCGTCGAATTATCCGTCCTCCGGGACGTATCTGAGTAAGACCTTCGATCTTTCCCACGTGGATACGTGGGGAAATTTCACCCCGACTGATACGCAGCCGGCGAATACGACGGTGACCTATGAGACACGGACAAGTGATGATCAGAGTACCTGGTCGGCATGGCAGGCAGTATCCGGGAGCACCATACAATCACCGACCGCGCGGTATATCCAGGTCAGGATCACCTTGGCGACGAGCGATGGAGTGAGTACCCCGACAGTCGGTAAGTTCATTATCGCCTATAATTCCGAAGAGACGGCCCCGGTCAACCCATCCGTTATCAATGCGTATTCCACGAATAGTGGAGGAGAAACGCTTTCCTCGGGTACGGCCTATTCTTTCGATCACCCGTATTTCCAGTGGTCCGGGGCGAGCGATAGCGGTTCGGGAGTCGCGGGGTACTATGTGTATTTCGGAACCAACGCGAGTGCCGATCCCGTATCGGACGGAGTGTTTCAGACCGCGCTCAATTATACTTCCAATACCGTTCTCGAACAGACCGTCCTTCATGCTCCGCAGTCTTACTATCTCCGTATCAAGACGAAGGATAGCAATGGGAATGTGAGTTCTTCGACGTGGGACGCGTTCACGTATTCATATGATGGGGCTTCCCCAGTATTGAGCCAGACCGTGACTTCCCAAGCGGATTTCAATGCGGGAACCCTGAGTAATACGACATCCAAATCTGATGGCTCGGTGAGTCTCACGAATGTGAGCGGAATTTGGAACCAGACCCGCCTTTCTCTTTTGCCAGGAAACATAGGCTACGGCGGAGAACTTGCTTCGGGAGCATGCGCGGGGAACAGTAATCATTGTCTCTATACGGCGGCCGGAAACAGCACGAATACTTTCTATCGGTACGAGATCGAGACGGATACCTGGACGACGAAAGCGGTAATTCCCACTCTTGCTGCCACGGTGAACAATGGAGGATCCCTCATTGAAGGTCCTTCCGGGTATCTGTATCTGGCAAAAGGAAACCTTCGGTCTTCATTTTTACAGTATACGATCGCGACGGATACCTGGACGAGCATCGATAGTGCACCGAAGAACTTCGATTATGGCGGCAACATGTCCTATGACGGGTCGCGATACATTTATGCCATGCCAGGGAATGACGATGCGTTTTATCGGTACGATACCTGTAATGGACAGAGCGGTTGTACGCCCGGATGGACGACTCTCCCGAATACCGATTTCGGCAACCCGAATACGGTGAACGGCCAATTCGTCTATGAAGGGGCAGACAGCGTGTATGATGAGCGGAACAACGTGTATGCGATACAGGGGAATCTGCTCCCGTATTTCGCGAAATATTCGATCCATACGGATGCGGATCACGGGGAAACGCAGAATACCTGGACCCCGCTTGCTCCGGCACCGGAAGGCTTTTATGATGGTGGAACCTTGGCATTTGATGCGACCACCCAATCCATTTTCGCGGTCGGCGGCAACAATGCGACGACAGCCAATATGCAGCAGAACTTCTATCGGTATGATATCGATACCAATACCTGGTTCACTTTGCCGAATGTTCCGGCATTGGTAAGTTCGGGTGCTTCCTTATTTGTCTATAATGGGTATGCGTATCTGCAGAGAGGAGGAGGAACGACGGGCTTTTATCGATACAACATATCCGATAGCACCTGGGAGCTTCCTCGGAGCGGTTTTTTTGGTCCGTCCGTACCGACCGGGAATGTTACCGGGGTCAACTCATTCGTTCCGTACACGACCGGGACATTCATGGCTGCGGACGATACGACGAATCTGTATATTATCCGCGGTGGTTCGGATAATACGTTCGGGAAATACAATGTGACGACCGGGACATTCTCTGAACTTGCGAGGTTGCCGGTGGGCGCGACGACCGGGGCGAGTATCCTCTTTAATCAGACGGAAGGAAAGGTCTACTATGTTCCGGGAGCGCTCGGTACGACACGGACCGGTTTTACGACGTACTTCTTTACGTATGATGTCGCGACCAATGCGTGGACCGAAATCACCGCCGATCGTCCGCCGGGACAGGTGACGACCGGATCTTCGATGACGTATGACGGGAGCCGGTATATCTATTTGACACAAGGAAGCGCTCTGGTCTGGTGGCGCTATGATACTCAGGGTATAAGCGGATCTCGGTGGTCGGTGATGACGGCGATGACGGCGGGTGCCTGTGGCGGAAATATCGGCGATGGATCGAAGATCGTATATAAGGGAGGGTATGTGTACGTCACTCGGGCCGGAGGAACGGCGAATGCGTGTCGCTTCCAGATCGGAGGATCCTGGGCGGCATTGGGCGCTGTGCCCGGGACGGTCGGAGCCGGAGGGAGTTTGACCGATTCCGGTGACGGTTACCTGTATGTCGCTCGCGGCGGTGGGACCAACGATTACTATCGATATGATACGACGCAGGTGGCCCCGGGTTCTTGGCAGACGGTCAGTTCGACGCCAGCGCTTAAGGTACCCGCCTTGGTGACGACGGGCGGTGTGGGAGCGTACAGCAGCAACAAGAACTGGGTCATCTCCGGAGCGGGGACGAATTCCTATGCCGACGGACTGTATAGTTATCTGGTCGGATCTTCGGGAGGAAATACCGGATTCGTGAAAACGGGAACCTTTACGACCGCGACGATGAATCTCGTTTCCGTGTATCATTTTGCCAACCTTTCGGTGAGTTATACGACACCGGCCAATACGTTTGTCACCATCGAGACGCGGACATCCGATGACGGTGCGAGTTGGTCAAGTTGGACGGCCGCCCTGAATGATTCGGTTTCGGGTACGACGCATACGATGAAGATCGATTCACCGGCGAATCCTTTCATTCAGGTACGGGCGACGCTTTCTTCGTCTGATCAGATATTTTCACCGAATATCACCGATATCACCGTCCGGTACTATCAGGACGTGGATGCGCCGACGAATCCGTCTTCGGTATCCGCTTATACGGATGTCTCTCATACGACCCCGATTCTTCCTGGTGACTGGAGCAGTCAGAGCGCGCCGAGTTTCGTGTGGCCGGCTGCCAAGTCGGTAGGAGGTGCCAGTGATAATCCTGGTGGGTCGGGTATTGCCGGTTACTATGTCTATTTCGGGACGAATAGCGGCGCCGATGCGTTCAGTCTGGGGAGTTTTCAGACAGGGACGACCTATACCGCTTCGGGTTTGACATCCGGTCAGGCATATTATCTGAAGATCAAGGCGGTCGATCTCGCCGGGATGATTCCCGTTTCGAATTATGAGGCCTTCACGTATCAGTATGATACGGTCGCACCGACGAATCCGAGCACGATTTCGGTGACGCCGGCCGGGTATACCGCCACGGATAATTACGCTTTCCTTTGGGCAGCGGATGTGACGGATGATTATTCGGGTGTGACGAAGTTCCAATACCGGACGGACGGGGATACGCCCGGGGTCTGGGTGGATATCAATGATCCGGGTGCGTTCCAGGTGACGATTCCGAATGCGGATCATCTGGTCGGCGCATACCAGTCGGGGAAGAACAAATTCTACCTCCGGGCCGTCGATGCTGCCGGGAACGCTTCGACACCGTTGATGCAGGAATACTACTACAGTGCGAGCGCTCCGACTCCGCCACAGAGCCTGGCAGTAACTCCGACGACCTCCACGAACAATTCCTTCGCTTTTTCCTGGGGTATACCCGCTTCATTCGTGGGTGATTCCACGAAACTCATATATCACTATTCGGTAAATGTGCTTCCGACGGCGAACAATACGGTGTCGACATCCCTGACTTCCGCCGGCCCAGGGGCTTTCGCGACCCAGAAGGGAGAAAATCTTTTCTTCGTGGTTGCGGAGGACGAAGCAGGAAACATCGAATACAACAACTACGCAGTGATTTCATTTACGGCGGACACGAGTAATCCTCCGATCCCTGGGAAGGTCCAAATTTTCGATACGTCCGATAGGGAGAACTCGAAATACAGTATCGCGGTCAAATGGGTACGTCCGGACGGTCTCGATTCGGCCAACTTCGATGGATTCGTCATCTATCGGTCCGAGGACAACGTGACATTTACTGAAATAGCGAAGACATCCGGGAGCGCCTATGTCGATTCAGGGGAAATCCTGTTGCCATCCGGGGACACGACACTCGAGAGTAAACTTCATTATTACTACGTGAAATCGAAGGATAAGACGAGTAATTATTCCGCGGCATCATCGGTCGTCTCGATCATTCCGACAGGAAAATATACGACGGCCCCGAAACTGGTCGGCACCCCGAGTTATACGACTCAAGCCTTTCAGACCTCCTTCACCTGGGCGACCGATCGTGTCGCGAGTTCTTTCATCGAATATGGAAAAAGCATTTCGCTCGGGGAGACGACCGGTCAGGTGGATTCCGTCACGACACATGAGGTCTTGGTCAAGGGTCTGGATGCCGGAACGAAATACTTTTATCGGGTGAAGTATATCGACCCGGATGGGAATATCGGGACCTCGGAAATCGATACCTTCACGACGCTCCCGCCGCCGGTCATTTCCGATGTGACCGTTACGGATATTCAGTTGCACACGGCTTATGTGAGCTGGAAAACGAATGTGAGCGCTACTTGTACCCTGAAATACGGTTCATACAGCATCGAAGAGACATCGGGCGGTTCGAGTCATGTCCAGAAAATCGATCAGTTGAACCCGGCTTCGGATTATCGGGCGCAGATCGATTGTATCGATGGAGATCTCAATTCCTTCTCTTCCGATGAGTATGCTTTCAGTACGCCGGAAGAGCCGGTCGTGTCCGATGTCAAGGTGGAGAACAAGGAAGACGTCGATCTGCCGACTATCGTCATCTCCTATATCACCAACGTTCCGACTTCGACGCTCATCTACTACAAGTCAGCCGGGAGTTCCGAGAACCATACCTATTTGACTGAAGATCTTGTCACCGAGCATTCCGCGGAAATCTCCGATTTGGATCCGGCTGTGGAGTATGCGGTGACCATCACCGGTATGGATACGCACAATATTCAAGCGAGCCCGTTTGAACAGAAGATAACGACACGAACGGATTCCCGACCGCCGAAAGTCCTTTCGAACAAGTCTATGGGGCGTGTGTCGGGTCGGGGAAACAATGCCCAGGCCAGTGTCTACATCAAGATCGAAACCGATGAACCTTCCCGTCTGCATGTGGCATATGCCAAGGGTATCGTGACCAGATCGTTCGAGCAGTCGACGAACGACGATTCGCTTAATACCTATCACCTCATCACGATTCCGGCTGAGGCAGGCGATGTTTATAGCTACCAGGTCGAAGTGTATGATGAGGCCGGAAACAAGACGACGACGGATCCATCGACGGTTCCGGTGGAACAGTCGAAAGCCAATGCGACGGAAGTCATCACGAGGACTTTCCTGAATAATTTCGGGTGGATGTCGAGGCTCGGTGGGAATTAGGAGGAATTTGGTGGTATACTATAAGGAGGAATGTTGTGCCCTTTTCTGAGCCGGGGCGATGTTTTTGGTGGAGGGAAACATAAAAAAAGAGAAGATGCCCGAAGAAAAAGAAATCGTTATCAGGGTAAGCGGTCTCAAGAAGAGTTTCCATGTCGGGGAGCAGGATATTCCTGTCTTGTTCGGTATAGACCTCGAAATTCGGAGAGGGGAATTCGTCCTTTTGGTCGGTCCGTCCGGTTGCGGCAAGTCGACGCTTTTGCATACGATTTATGGTCTGGAAGGGCCGACCGAGGGGACCGTCTTCATCGAGGGGGAGGATATCTGGGAGAAGACGAAGAACTGGAGAGCGAATTTCCGGAATCGGTATATCGGATTCGTCCCGCAACAGCCGTTCTGGGTGAAGTCGCTTACCGTCATCGAGAATATCGCCATCCCAGGGGTGATTTCCGGTAAGACTTTCAGCGAGAGTATCGTTATCGCGGCGAAGCTGATCGAGCTTGTCGGAATGAGCAAATGGGCGAACCATCGTCCGTTCGACCTTTCCGGAGGACAGCAGCAGCGTATCGCGCTCGCCCGTTCGTTGTTGCTGAATCCGAAATTCATCATCGCCGATGAACCGACCGGTAACCTCGATGTGAGGGCGGGAGAGCAACTCATGACTCTTGTCGGGAATATCTCCCGCCAATTCCAGATTACGATCATCATGGTCACGCACAACATGGATCAGTACAAATTCGGGTCTCGGATCATCAATATGGTCGATGGGAAGATCACTTCGGATACGATCAATCAGCAGTTCATCGGTATGATTGATGATGATGCAGTGCAACAGGCAATGCAGGAAACATCCAAAACGATATGAGTTTTCTTTCGCGTACGACAAAAGAGGAGAAGGAAGGAGTCGTTCCCGAGAGGGCGGTTTCGTCGCATGGACCGCTCGATATCCGTTTTTCCCATATGCTGCTCTCCTCCGTCCTCTTCATCGGATGGCGCAACATGTTCGCGAACCGGATGCGATCCGTGTTGACCGTCGGTGGGGTGGCGATCGGTATCGGGATCATCACGCTTCTGATTGCGCTCGGTTTCGGGGTTCAGGGTATGGTCATCCGCGAAGTGACGAAGAACAATCCGAGCGATATCATCGATATCAGCAACAAGAGCTTGGATAATTTCGCGTTGTTGGATAAGACGACTATCAATAAGATGCGGAATATAGCCGGTATCAAGGAAGTCGAGGTTCGGGCGAGTATCGGTGGGAAGTTCGTGAGCGGAGAATCTCAGACCGACGTGACGCTCAACGCGATCAGTCGACATTTCCTTGATCTCGCAAGAACCGATATTCGGGAGGAAATGAGAGAAGCGTTGTTTGCTACGCCTCAGGCCATCCTGGTGACTCCGAAACTGGCTTCTCTGCTCGGGTATGAGAATCCGGAGGATATTGTGGGCAGAGAGATCGAGTACAGTGCGATCGTGACGAGCGATATGATCGCATCCGATCTGGGAGAGGGTGAGGAGACGATTCCGTTGGATGAGAGTCAAAACAAGCTCTATATCGTGGGAGTCGCCAAGGATCAGACGAGAGATGATTCAGTATACGCCTATGTCCCGCTCGAGGTCATACGGGCCCGGTATGGCAATATCGCCGGACAATTCGCCAAAGCGAGAGTGGAAGACGAGTCCTCCATCGAGTCGGTCAGATTGCAGATCGAGCAGACCGCTTTCGTGACCGAGAGTATCGTCGATACGATCGCGGATATCAATTCCTTCTTCTCCATCGTCCGTGGTATTTTGATTGTCTTCGGCGTCATCATCATGTCCATTTCGGCGATGGGTATGCTCAATACGCTGAGTGTTTCCCTTCTTCAGCGTACGAAGGAAGTTGGCATTCTGAAGGCGCTTGGGGCGAAACGGTCGGACATTTTCAAGATGTTCATTTTCGAGGCTTTTTTGATCAGTTTTCTCGGAGGATCGCTCGGCTTGCTTTTCGGGTATGGCGGGGCGAAGGGTATCAATGCCAGCGTGAATTTCTTGGCACAGAAATATGGTGTCATCGGTATGAATTTCGTGCAGCTCCCTTCGGCATTCGTCATTTCTATCATCGTCTTCATCTTTTTCCTCGGGCTTATTACGGGGATTTTTCCTGCTATGCGCGCTTCGAAAATCCATGCGCTCGAGGCGCTCCGATACGAATAGGGAGGGCGCCCTCCCTGGATTTTTTCGGAGTACGTATTATTTGTCTGCGTCGGATAAGAGAAAATGACCGGAAAACGACAGGATTCCCAGGTGTTTTTCGTAGGATGCATGGGTGGGAGTCCTATCTTGACACGTCTCGAATTAGCAATCTATAATAGAGAGTGCTAAACGCTAAATGGATTAAGAGACGAGGTTGTCTGCTTGTATTCCGGTTCCATTTTTCATGGACGGAGACAAGAAGGGAGTCGAGTCGATAAGAACAGTATGGCGAAACAGATTGCTTACAGTGCCGTTGCCCGCCGGAGCATGAAAGCGGGAATCGATAAGGTAGCGGATGCGGTCAAAGTGACGCTCGGACCCAAGGGACGGAATGTCATTCTTTCGAAGAGTTACGGAGGGCCGACGATCACGAATGACGGAGTGACTATCGCCAAAGATATCGAGCTGAAGGATAATTTCGAGAATTTGGGAGCGTCTCTCATCAAGCAGGTCGCCGAGAAGACGAATGATATCGCCGGTGACGGGACGACGACTTCAACGGTCATCATGCAGGCACTTGCCCGTGAGGGACTCAAGTTCGTCGAGACCGGAATCAATCCGGTCGGAATCCGTCGGGGAATGGAAGCAGCCAGGGCTGATGTCGTCGAGGCTCTCAAGAAGAATTCGCAGCCGATCAGGGATAAGAAATCCATCGTTCAGGTGGCGACGATTTCGGCCGAGTCGGTCGAGATGGGAGAGATGATCGCCGGAGTGATGGAGGCGGTCGGCAAGGACGGTGTCGTGACGACCGAGCAATCCCAGACACTCGGCCTCTCGAAGGATATCGTGGAGGGGATGAATTTCGATAAGGGGTATATTTCCCCGTATTTCATGACGAGTGCCGAATCCCAGACGGCGGAGATCGCGAATCCGCATATTCTCATCACTGATAAGAAGATCTCCGCCATCGCGGAAATCGTCCCGGTGCTCGAGAAGCTCGCGCAGATGGGTAAGAAAGATATCGTCATCTTGGCGGAAGATATCGACGGTGAGGCGTTGGCGACACTGGTCGTGAATAAGATCCGTGGGGTGCTCAATGTGTTGGCCGTCAAGGCACCGGACTTCGGTGACGGACGCAAGGCCATTCTTCAGGATATCGCGCTCCTGACCGGAGGACAGGTGATTTCCGAAGAAAAGGGTATGAAGCTCGAGGCGACCGAAGTCGCTATGCTCGGTCAGGCGCAGAAGGTCATCGCTTCGAAGGATGACACGACCATCGTCGGTGGCAAAGGTAAGAAGAAGGATATCGAGGCCCGGGTCAACGAGATCAAGGCTCTTATCGAAAAATCGAAGAGCGAGTATGATCGCGAGAAACTGAAGAAGCGGATGGCGAAATTGGCTGGAGGCGTGGCGGTCATTCGGGTCGGAGCGGCGACCGAGACGGAGCTCACCTACATGAAGCACAAGATGGAAGACGCGGTCAATGCGACGAAGGCGGCGATCGAAGAGGGAATCGTCGCTGGCGGAGGGACCGCCCTGGCAAAAGCGGCGGCTTCCGTGGCAGCGGAATTTTCGGCGAAAAAGAAAACCGGAACCCATGAATTCAATGCCGGGTATGAGGCGCTCTTGAAGGCACTCAATGAACCGCTTCGACAGATCGCGATGAATGCCGGCGAGCAGGATGCGGCGGTCGTCCTCAACAAAGTCATTGAGGCGAAGGGGGTCAATTACGGATACAATGCCAAGGAAAATATCTATGAGGAGGATATGGTGAAGGCCGGAATCATCGATCCGCTCAAGGTTACCCGGACGGCGCTTGAGAATGCGGTTTCCGTCGCGGCGCTTCTCTTGACCACCGAAGCGGCGGTCGTCGATATTCCGGAAGAGAAGAAGCCGGAAATGCCGGATATGTCCGGTATGGGCGGGATGATGTAGGTCACCCGAAAGCAAGGCGTGAAAAAGGCTCCCGTTTTTAGAGGGAGCCTTTTTCGTTGAAAGAGGAAGAAAAGAGGAGTAAGATGAGGAGGCGATTTATTTGTTATCCCGTACGACCATGTTCATCGTCATTTTTTCCCTTTTTTGGCTGGTACTATTCGGAGCACATGCGCTCCTCGCTGTTTCGATCGCCCATTTCTTCGGACTCGTTCTGCCGACACAGCGTTTCTGGTTGATAATCGGTATGCTTTTTCTTTCGGGAAGCTTCGTTGCAAGTTCCTTACTCGTTCACTGGAAGGATATGCAGTTGACCCGGTTTCTTTATGCGCTGTCCGGTTTTTGGCTCGGGTTACTTGTTCAACTTCTGATCGCAGCTCTTTTAATCTGGCTTATCATCTTCATTCTGCCGCGAATCGGGTGGGTATATCCGAACATAGTCCTTCTGACGAGCCTTTTTTTTGGGATCGCCGTGTCCGTTTCCTTGTTCGGAGTCTGGAACGCCTTTCATCCCCAGGTGAAGGAAGTGACGGTCCGGATTCCGGGATTGCCCGATGTCTGGAAGGGGAAGCGTATTGTCCAGCTCTCTGATGTCCATCTTGGCGATGTGTATCGGAAAGCTTTCCTGCAGAGAGTGGTCGATCAGGTGAATGCCGGGAAACCGTCCTTGGTCGTCATCACGGGAGATCTGTTCGATGGGATGAACGATCAATTGGATGCTCTGGCGGCTCCATTGGCGGATATACGCGCGGAAAAGGGGATTTATTTTGTCACTGGGAATCACGAAACCTATATCGGTACGGATATCGTCCGAGGCGCACTTGGCGTCTTGCCGGTACGGATATTGGAGAATGAAGTGGTAGATATCGACGGCCTGGCGCTGATCGGCATCGGCTATCCGGAAAGAGGAGCCTCGTTCGATCCCGCAGGTCTCCTGAAGAGGATGAGTCCTTCTTTCATCGGAAAACCGAATATCCTTCTCTTTCATGCTCCGACGAATATCGAAGTGTTCAAGGCAGCCGGTATCAATCTTCAGCTCTCGGGACATACGCATCTCGGTCAGATGTTCCCCTTCTCATTCGTCACGAAGGCGATTTATCGCGGACATGATTACGGTCTTTATCAGGACGGAGGATATACTCTCTATACGACGAACGGTATCGGTACCTGGGGACCACCTCTGCGGGTCGGTAATACGCCCGAGATAGTGATGATAACGCTTGAGTAAGCGTGCCTCCGCTATGGATCAGATCACTCTCGGATTGGCGAGCATTTTTTTTCTGGTGAATACGGGAACCTTCTTGGGTATGGCTCTCGACAAGCATCGGAGTCGGACGTCCGGAGCGGAGCGGATTCCGGAGGGACTCCTGTTTTTTTGGGCGGCGGCATTCGGAAGTATCGGAGTGTGGTTCGGTATGCTGGTCTTCCGGCATAAGACTCAGAAGTGGTATTTCATCCTGGGCGTTCCGCTTTTGATTCTCGAAAATATCGTCTTTCTGGTGAGTGTTTCCGGGTGGTTGGAACGGATGTAGTCCGGAACGGAGGAGGAAGAACGGTCAGGGATCGGAAATAAAAAGGCCCCTGAATCGCGAAGCGATGGGGGCAAGTAGGAGGGAGAAAAAGAGAGAAAGAACGTATGCGGGAAGCGAGTCGGGAAAGGGGCGTGAAGGCCGTTTTCCCGACTCGGACCCATGGAACCGTCATCAGTGTGAGGTCCCTTGTCTCCGGGCGCCGATACTCTGGGCCCATTTGCCGCTCTCCTTTGGATTTACTGTTTTTAATTATACTCTTTTTGGGTATTTTGTCAAGCAATTCTGAGTTTTTGGCTTAATGAAGGGAAGAGCTGAGTTTGAATGTTTGCTTATGGTGTGGCCTGGTTCTAAGAAAAGATGGTCGCATAGTCAGAGGAAACGGATGCCGGTACACTGAGCGCAGCATTTTCGGGTACCCTTAATACATTCCAGTCATATGCGTATCATGAATCATATCATCAAGCTTTCGACGAGCGCGACGCTTGATTTCATCGACGTCACCGACAAGATTCGGAGGAAGATTAAGGACTCCGGTATCAAGAACGGAGTCATCAATATTTAGAGTCTCCATACGACGGTCGCAGTCATCGTAAATGAGGCGGAACCTCTGCTTATCGAGGATATGAAAGTATTGCTTGAGAAGCTTGCTCCGCGGTCGTACAAATATCTGCACGATAATTTCGAAATCCGTACCGAACACATGTCGTCGGATGAGTACGTCAACGGGCACGCGCACAATAAGACGATCCGTCTCCCGACCTCGACACTCCTCAATGTGATGGGACAGAAACTCCAGCTGGGTTCCTGGCAGCGGGTATTCGTAGTCGAACTCGATCAAACCCGTCCCTAGCAGATCGTGCCGCAGATCATGGGGGTGTAGCACTCGAGAGGAAGAAAAGTCCTACTTCTTCAATTTGTCCGGACGATGGTTTGGACAGGTTTTTTGGCTGCAGCGTTCAGGAATGGTTTTCGTGCCTTCCATCATGAGCGCACCGCAAAGCTTGCAGAGCGCGCCGGTCGGTTTGGCCTTGATCGCGTTTTTGCAGTCCGGATAGTGGGAACAGGAATAGAAAAGTCCGAAACGTCCCTTCCGTTCGATCATGTCGCCTTTTTTGCAGACCGGGCATTGGACACCGCTCGAAACGATCGACTTCTCGTCGTTCTTGATGAATTTGCATTTCGGGAAATTGGAACAGGCGATGAATCCCCCGTATTTCCCCTGGCGCTCGATAAGTTTTCCGTCCTTGCAGTCGGGGCAGGCCTCACCGGTTTCTTTGGGTGGTTCGATGACCTTGCCTTCCTCGGTCAGGGAGCCGTCGCAGTCAGGGAAGCGTGAACAGGAAAAGAATTTTCCATTGCGTGCGAGCTTGATGACCATGCTTGATCCGCATTTCGGACATACGGTGCCTTTCGGAGCGTCTCCCATATTGGTGACTTTAGCGATCTTATCCTTGCTTTTGATTTCCCTGGTGAAGGGGGTATAGAAGTCTTTTAGTGTCTTCCCGTATTCGCGTTCACCGTTTGCGATATCATCGAGTTTGTTTTCCATGTCGGCAGTGAACTGTTCGGAGACGATCTCGCTGAAATGGGCGAAGAGAAAGCCGTCGACGACGAGGCCGGTGTCCGTCACCCGGAGCGCCTTGCCTTCCTTTTCGACATACCCGCGATCTTGGATAGTCTTGATGATGCTGGCATAGGTCGATGGTCGGCCGATACCTCTCTTCTCGAGTTCCTTGACCAGACCAGCCTCGGTATAGCGTTTGGGTGGTTCCGTCGCTTTTTCTTCCGCAGCGATATCTTTCAGGGTGAGCCGATCTCCTGCCTTGGTTTGGGGTACCTCGACATCGTCACCGCGGGCCGCCGTATCGAGAGCGAGCCATCCGTCGAAGAGTAGATGCGATCCGCTCGCGGTGAAGTGAGGAAGGGATCGGTCTACGGTATTGGCAGTTATCTTGGTTCGGAGGATTTCGGCATCGGTCATTTGCGAGGCGAGAGTCCGGATGCGGATCAAGGTGTAGAGGCGTTTTTCATCATCGGAGAAACCGGCGGTCTTTTTGCCCGGGTCGGTCGGTCGTATGGCTTCATGGGCCTCCTGGGCATTCTTTGATTTGGTCTGATAGCGGCGGGTGGTCAGATATTTTTCGCCGAATTCCTTGTTGATAAGAGTGGCGATTTTCGGGATGATTTCTTCGGAAATGGAAACGCTATCAGTACGCATATAGGTGATCGCGCCTTTTTCGTAGAGCTTCTGAGCGGCCCGCATCGTGCGGGAAGGAGAGAGGCCGAGGCGCGAACTGGCTGCCTGCTGGAGAGTCGAGGTGGTGAAGGGTGGGTAGGGACGGCGTTTCGCGTTGGTAGCGGTGACATCGGTGATCTCCCATGGATTTTTTTTCGCGAGTCCGATGATGCGATCGCATTCCTCCTTGGTCTTCGGTTGTTCGACACAGGTGAAAGCGATCGGCTCTTTCTTGGTCGTCTGGCAGAGGGCGGTGACGATGAAGTAGGCCTCGGGAATGAAAGCTTGAATGGCGTTTTCACGTTCGGCAAGGATATGGAGTGCCGGCGACTGGACACGACCGGCGGAGAGACCGTAGCGGACTTTTTTCCAGACGAGTCCTGAGAGATCGTAGCCGACGAGCCGGTCGAGCACCCGACGGGCTTCTTGCGCTTTGCGGAGATTCTGATCGAGAGGCCTCGGATGGGAGATCGCCTCGTTGACTGATTTTTCGGTGATCTCATAAAAGAGGACGCGCCGCGGTTTCTTGATCCCGCAGGCATCGGCGACGTGCCAGGCGATGGCCTCACCTTCGCGGTCGGGGTCGGTTGCCAGGAGAACCTCGCTGCTTTTCTTGACGAGCGATGAAATCTCGCGTACGATATTTTCCTTTCCGGGACTCACGACATAGCGGGGAACGAATCCGGCTTTGATATCGATCGCATCCTTGTTTGATTTGGGAAGGTCGCGCACGTGTCCGACCGAAGCCACGACCTTGTAGCCGCCTTTCAGGTATTTCTCGATAGTCTTGGCCTTGGAAGGGGATTCGACGATGAGGAGCTTCATAAGATATGACAATTGATCAGTGAACATATTGATGCGCCGATCGATGTCAGCGTATTCTCCTATAGTGCATGCCACCGATATTCTTGGCAAGCCCTTTCATCTCAAGCAGGGTAAGATCCGAAGTGATTTCATTGGCGGAACGCTTTGTTTGTCGGATGATCTGATCGATATGGAGGGATTCGCGGGTGAGGAGCGAGAGGAGGGCTGTTTCGTTTTCCGAAAGCGGAGGGAGCGTCCTTTCATTCGACGGGTGATCGGGAGTGACCAGGGCTGTCGCCGTCGGAAATTCCTCGAGGATGTCTTCGAGGCAGGTGATGAGTTTTGCGCCGTTCTGAATGAGTCGATGGCAACCGATGGAACCCGGAGAGAAAAGAGACCCGGGAATGGCGAGGACGTCCCGATCATATTCGAGAGCCAAGCGGGCGGTGATGAGCGTGCCGCTTCGTTCCGCCGCTTCGATGACCAGGGTGGCGGGGCTCATGCCGGCCATGATGCGATTGCGTGAAGGGAAAGTATGGACCGCCGCCTGCGTTCCCGGAGCGAGTTCGGAGATGATCGCCCCGCCTTGTTTGATGATCTGGTGGGCGAGCGGGAGATGGGACTGCGGTGAAATGGATACGTCATCGACACCGCTTCCGATGACGGCGAGGGTCGTGCCGTCGTTGTCGAGTGTTGCCTGATGAGCGAGACCATCGATACCGAAAGCGAGACCGGAAACGATCACGAATCCGGCCCGTGAGAGATGACGAGAGAAATCTTGGACGACCTGTCGGCCATAGGTCGAGGGATGACGGGTGCCGACGATAGTGATCATCGGGCGATTCATGCGCCAATCGAAGGGGCCACGGACATAGAGCAGTATCGGTGCATCAGGTATTTCGCGGAGGAGCGCCGGGAAATCCGTATCGGTATACCCGATGATACGGATATCCGGGAATGAAGCATGGAAATCGTTCCAGAGAGATGCGGGATCGAGGGTAGGGGTGTGGGTACGGAGGGCGGAGAGGGTAGCCGGACGCACACCGGAGAGGGCTTCATTCGTATCGAGAGCGGCTTGCCAGACGGCTCGTCCGGTTCCGAAAGAGCGGAGCAAGGCAAGAAGTGTCTTGTTGCCGACGCCCGGAATGCCGGTGAGGGCGAGAAGCCAGGCGGCGTCAGGAAGAGTCTGATGGTTGGAGACGATATTCATGCGTGTTTCGGACACCATACACGTATGTATTTCATTGTAACATGCAGGGGGAACGCGTATGGACAATCATCCGGATTCGGGTATACTATCGAGGTATCGGAATATGAAAAAGGGCCCATAGCTCATTTGGTAGAGCGCCTGCTTTGCACGCAGGAGGCGAGCGGTCCGAATCCGCTTGGGTCCACCACCCTTGATTTTTTTCGGTGGTTTGGGTATTATACATCCGTTGGCTTGGAAGCTGGTTTTTTTTGTTGTCGGATGTTTCGGTGGGGTGTTTTCGTTTCAAGAGAAGTCTTTTGGGCGATTAGCTCAGGTGGTTAGAGCGCGACACTGATAATGTCGAGGTCCCAAGTTCGAATCTTGGATCGCCCACAGAGCCGCTTCGGATATCGGAAGAAGTGAAGATTTCGGTTCAGAAAGTACAAGGTGTCGGGAAAATATGAATAGCGGGGTAGAGCAGTCTGGCAGCTCGTTTGGCTCATAACCAAAAGGTCGGTGGTTCGAATCCACCCCCCGCAACAAAGGGAATGAGAGGCAGGGTAGCTCAGCCGGTTAGAGCACAGCACTCATAACGCTGAGGTCATGGGTTCGATTCCCATCCCTGCTACATCAGTTCGGGACTTTCTCTGGCGGAATCCAATCTCCATATTGCAAACTATGGAGGCTGGATTTTGGAAGGGAGGGATTCCAAAAACGAGGAAGGGGGGCGTAGCTCAGCTGGTTAGAGCGCCACACTGTCACTGTGGAGGTCGCGGGTCCGAGTCCCGTCGCTCCCGCCAAGACCAAAATCCCAGCCGGTTTATCCGGTTGGGATTTTTGGTTTCTTGCGGGAAACGAAGGAAGTGAACTGCTTCACTTCCGTTGGGATGAGGAAGGCGGAGTCATATTTCACGAGTATGTGAAATGACGAGTCGGGGTCGCGAAAATTTGTTTGTGACGACAAACAAATTATTTGTGACCGAGTCCCGTCGCTCCCGCAAAGAAAAACACCCGAAAGGGTGTTTTTTAATTACGTAACAAATTATGTAATTTTTATGAGTAGATTATTTTTGACTTGAGTATATAATGACTAATAGAAACAAAGAAGTATTCTCTATCTTAAAAATTAAGAAATAAATTGAAATTATTAAAATTGGCAAAGTGACT
>JAYRFE010000069.1:0-11436 GCA_041908545.1 Candidatus Moraniibacteriota bacterium | reverse complement strand
CGAGTAGATGTCGGCTTAGAAACGGTCACCGGGGTTTTAACGGTCGTCTGTACCGGAACAGTCACCGTTTGAGTGGTGGTTTTCTGATTCTGCGCGATAGCTTGAGGTTGATTCTTCAAAAGCTCCTCGTACTGACGCTTACTCTCAAGCATGCCGGCCCGCAGATCGGCGCGCTTCGCCGCGACACTTTCGAAATATTGCTTCCGATCCTGCTCGATAAGCCTCTGACTCTCAAGAAATGCCTGCCGATCGGATTCCGCTTTCGCGATTCGCCGGGCCTGCTCACGATACAAGACCCCGAAGAACAGCGCCGAAAAGGCGATGATGACGACAAGCGCGATGATGAATCTTATCTTTCCTTTTTCCATACCGTGTATCACTATACGTTTATTATACCACGCATGAAGATACGTCAGTCATTCATAACGCAATGCTTCCATCGGACTCACTTTGGAAGCTTTTCGGGCCGGATACAGGCCGAATACCATTCCGATCGCGAAACACACCCCGAATGAGACCCAGACCGAAGAAATCGGCACGAGAAACTGCCAGTCATAACCGAGTTTCGGAATGATCAATGAGGCGGCATATGCCAATGAAACCCCGATGACAATTCCGATCAGTCCCCCAAGAAGCGTGATGATGACAGATTCAAGCAGAAACTGGAACATGATCTCGTTTGGCCGGGCCCCGACCGCTTTTCGAAGCCCGATTTCCCGGACGCGCGCATTGACGGCTATCAACATCGAATTCATGATCCCGATCCCTCCGACGAGCAGGGAGATGGCCGCTATGGAAACCAGGAAAAACTTCAGAACATTGGTGAGAGAACGGATGATATCGAGGGCCGACTCGAGGCTCCGAACCGAAAAATCAGATTCCTGGCCCGGCTCGATATCGTGTCGCTGATCCAGTAAGCGATACACTTCCGTCTTCACCTGACTGACATCTCCGGACTGATCCACCTTCGCGCGGATATAGTTCAGATACCTGATACCCAGTAATTCCTTCTGCGCGGTATCAAGCGGGATATGAATAAGGTCATCCGTATTCGAAAACGTCCCCGAGCCACGTTTTTTGAGTACACCGACGACCGTGAAGGGAATATGCTTGATCGTCACCACTCTCCCGAGCGCCTCTCCATTCGGAAATAACTTCTCCGCCACGCCCGCTCCGAGCACCGCGATATGTGCCATCCGCGTATCCTCATCAGGAAAGAAAAAACGTCCGCTCTCGATCTTCACCGTTTCCACGTTCGGCAGACTCGAACTGACCCCCTGATAACTCGCCACGATGTCTTCCGAATCGGATTCGGCAATGGCGGTCCCGGTCACATATCCGACCGCATCGATGATCTCGGGGATATTCTTGCCGTCCCGCAACGCTTCGAGATCCCCGTTGACCAATGTCTTCGATACGATACCGAACGCCATGGCCGGCGGACCGTCCTCCTCGGAGGCTCCTGGCAGAACTGCCAACAGATTCGATCCGACCGACTCTATTTGGCCGAGAATAAGCTGCTGTGCGCTCGCGCCGGCACTCATGACCAGAATAACCGAAGCGACTCCGATCACGATTCCGAGCACCGTCAAAAAAAACCGCAGACGCGACGCCGAAAGTGCCTGATACGCGATCTTGTAAGGGTCGGAAAGTCTCATTTCAACAATGTATTCTCCTGATCGGCGAAACGGCGATTGAGAACCGGTTCATCCGAAACGATACGCCCATCCACCATGCGCAGAATACGCTTCGCGTGTTCGGCCGTGAAGGTCTCATGCGTCACCAGAATGATCGTTTTTCCCTCATCACTCAGTCTCTGAAAAATACGCATGACCTGCAATCCCGATTTCGAATCAAGATTACCAGTCGGCTCATCGGCAAAGATGATCTTCGGATTGTTGACGAGCGCCCGAGCGATAGCCACACGCTGTTTCTCTCCTCCCGAAAGCTGACTCGAGAAAAAAGAAGATCGATGTTCCATATTGACCGCCCGAAGTGCGGCTGTCACCCGCTCACCCGTATCTTCCGTACTGTTCCGGTCATAGAGAAGCGGGAGTTCCACATTCTCAAATACGCTTGTCCTCGGCAGAAGGTTGAAGGCCTGAAAAACGAATCCGATTTCCTCATTCCGAAGTCGGGCCAATTCATCATCCGAAAGAGATGTGACATCTTTCCCTTCGAGTCGATACTCTCCGCCCGTCGACCGGTCAAGAAGCCCGAGAATATGCATGAGCGTCGATTTCCCCGAACCGCTCGGCCCCATGATCGAGACAAATTCACCCTGATCGATCTGGAATGTCGCATCCAAAAGCGCTGGCGTCTCAACGCCCTCATTCTCATAGACTTTCGCCAATTGTTTCGTGTCGATAAGCATAAACGAAAATACCATCCCAGACCCGAATCTTTCGGCTCCCTCTCACCATGATATATCATTTTCCGCTTCTTCGCGATAATGCGAAAGCACGAGACGAGATATTCCTAAATCAGGAATATCGCTCCAACATTCTTATCTCGATTCGAATTCATCCTCCAAAACGATAGCCAACTTCGGTGGCAACATGCCCTTCCGGGTCAATTCATTCAAACCTTCTTCAAGTGCCTTCGTCAGACTCCGGGCACCGAACTGATCGTTGATCCGATCGATCTGATCGGAATGCATGCGTGCCAGACGTTCGGCTCGACCTTGAGCGTCATCCCGAAACGATTGATACTGCGAAACGACCTGGCTCAGAACCGCGACGTATTCATCGGATCGAATCAGCGATCGTTCCTTGAAACGAAGCAGTTCCTTTATGACCTTCCGAGCGATGATTTCCTGTGCACGATAATACATGTACCGTTCTCGTATCCGATCCTCCTCCGAAGGCGCCACGGCCAACCACGAGCGTCCCAAAGATACGATCTGCTCGAACCAATCGGGTTTGAAGCTTTCGTCCAGTGACTGCAATTGCGTTTCTCCCGCCTCGACTCTCTCGGTCTGCACCGCCAATTTTGTGAAAATACGTTTGTATACCGACTCAGAAACTTCCCGATACCGGTAAAGAAGACCCAGGAAATACCTCTCGATACCGAGTGCGTGCATTCGAAGCGCATACTCGAATTCCTGCGGACGACTCCGGAGTATGGAAACGCATCGTTCGCACTCCCGATCCCGTTCTTCCAGACAAGCAGTACGGACTTTCTCGTAGGCTGAACGGCTCATGTATCCTTTCTCGCGAAAATTTTGGATCCGATCGATCGCGAAATCATAGATGAAGGCCCGACTCTGATGATATTCCGAACGCTCGAGGGGGGATAACTCGTCCAACCGGAAGCGCTTGATCATTGGACCGATAGTAGTGGCTTTCACGAACAACGTGAAATAAATACAACCGATCGTCAAAGCGGTCACGAATTCCTTGATGCTGAAATCGAAATTCCAGCCTGGCAATACCAGACCATCCGGAATCAACATGACCATCGTAACCGCCAGGGCACCGCGCAAACTCCCCCATGCCAGCAGATGCTGCCAAGAAATCGGGATACGCTCTTCGCGTCGCATCCGATTCAGCCAAGTGACGACCGGGTATACGGAGAAAGCTCGCGCTAGGGCCACTACCGCCACCGTCACCAGGATCGGGAGCAGGAATTTCCCGAAATCGATCGGGAGATCGGCAAACAGAAGACCCATCGTGATGAATACGAGCGAGTTGGCAAGAAAGGCGAAATACCCCCAGAAGCGCTCCATGAAGTGCTCGGTCCGATAAGAGAGCTTTGAACGACCGTAATTACCGATGACCATGGATGCCATGACGGTCGCAATGATGGCCGAAAGCTTGAATTCGAATCCGAAGAGGACCAGGTGATGAGACACCATCTCCGCCATGATAAAAGTAAGGTGAGCGACCAGCATAGTCAACGTAATTTCGATATGTTCATCGTTTCCCGCCTTCCCGATCAACTTGGAAAAAACGAAACCCATCAACAGTCCGAATACGATACCGCCAAGCACCATACTTCCGAACATGAATATCCCTTCAGCAAGGCTTCCAACCCCTTCATACCCCTTAAGAAGTATCTCGAGCACCACCAGAAACGCCGCGAACGAAGTCCCATCATTGAATAGGCTTTCCCCTTCGAAAATCAACGAGAGACGCCGTGGAACGCCAAACTCCTTGAAAAGTGCCAGCACGGCCACCGGATCCGTCGCGGAAATCAATGCACCGAACAGCAGGAATACCAGAAAAGGTACCTGAAATCCGAACAGCAGTGCCAGACCATACAGGATACCGGCGATCGCGAACATGGAAATCAGGAGACTGATAATCGAAAGCCAGGAAATCGAACGGATATTCGCCTGCAGATCACGAACCTGCATATTGTATGCCGATTCGAAAATGAGAATCGGCAGAAAAATATAAAACAGGAGTTCGGGCGTCAATCGGAACTCTTTGATGAAGGAAAACCATTCCAGCTGAGCCAGAAAAGCCAGTCCTGTCCCCACGAGAACAAGTAATACCGTATAAGGAATACGGATCCGTCGTGCAGCCACCGCCGTTCCGACCGAAATCAAGAGAAGCGCAAACAGGGAAAACACCGAGTAAAGAGTCATAAGGAAAATCCGTTACAAAAAATATGAGCGTGAATCGACGGAATTCACATGCGCCGGACACCGGATTATTGTACTCCCCATCTCCTATTTGTCAAAAATGTCCCGGTCAAAAGACCGGGACATTTTCGGAAACACACTCTCTGAAGAATGAGACTATTTGATGACGGCGGTCGCACCGGCTTCTTCGAGCTTCTTCAAAATCGCCTCAGCATCAGCCTTCGCGATTTTCTCCTTGATCACCTTCGGAGCGGCATCGACAAGATCCTTGGCTTCCTTGAGTCCCAAGCTCGTCACTTCGCGCACCACCTTGATGACATTGATCTTCTGAGCACCGGCGGAGGTCAATTCGACATCGAATTCCGTCTTCTCCTCAGCAGCCTCGACTGCACCGGCGGCCGGCAAAGCGCCCATCATCACCGGAGCGGCAGCCGAAACACCGAACTTCTCTTCCAGAACCTTCACCAGCTCCGAAAGGTCGAGAACGCTCATTTTCTCGATTTCCGCGACCAACTTTTCAAATTTGGCCGGAACCACCACTTCTTCCTTCTTTTCTTCGGACATACGTTTTATCCTTATGGATGAATTAAATTAAGATAATACCGTTTTTCTCCTCTCCGACTTTCCTCTTTCAGCGGAATGAGGAACTGATTTCTTTCGAGTATCCGCTCTTCATTCCGCTGAAACGCCCGCTCTACCACTACGCCGCTTTTTTCTCCTCTACCGCCTTGAGTACCCGAACCAGCCCGCTCAGATTCCCGGACAGAGCACGCACGAATCCGGTAATCGGAGCCTGCAAGGTCCCGACCAACATACCGCGAAGCTCATCGCGTGACGGCAGTTTGGCCAAGGCTTTCGCCTCATCAGCGGAAAGATTCTTCTCACCGAGCGCACCTCCCTCGATGGAAAACTTCGTTCCTTTATTGGTCTTAATGAATTCCGTCAACACCTTGGCGGCGGCGACTTCATCGGAAGAGAAGGCGACTCCTACCTGTCCTGGCAATTCCCGGACATTCCCCTCGACTCCCGCCTCCTGAAGAGCGATTCGGAGAAGCGTCTTCTTCATCACCTGCCACGACGATCCACTTTTGGCAAGCTCCTTGCGCATGCCTGTCAGGCTTTTCACCGTTACGCCCTGATACTGGGCATACACCATCGCTTTGGAAGTACGGATCTTCTCCACCAAGAGTGCGACCACGGCTTCCTTCTTCTGTCGTGTCTGCATAAGCTTAGATATATTATGACTGTCGATAAAAAAATAATCTGCGGGAACACCGCAGACGCTTCCACCAAAAAAAGATTTCCTCTCTTTGATTTCGCATTTCCTCTTGAGGACTTATCGGTTCTACTCTCTCTGAGCAGGACATCGCCCCAGGTCTACGGATAGCTTCTTCAATTGTACCCTTACAGACTACTCACAAAAACCGTTTCCGTCAAGTCTCCCCCGACCAAACTAGGCCGCCTTCTCTTCCGATCCGGCTGCGACCGAAGCATCTTCAGCCGGAGCCGCCTCAGCTGTCGCAACCTTCACTAGAGGACGCTTCATCTTGATAACCCGTTTCTTATCGGCAACCACAACCCCCTCGCGGACCAACAGATTATACACCGAGTCCGAAAGCTCCGCACCAAGACCTATCCAGTGCAAGATCCGATCCTTCTTCAAGACAGACCCCTTCTTATGAGGATCATAGCTTCCGAGCATCTCGATGTGACGCTTACCAGGAGCCTTCGTCTTTTCCTGCAAAGCGATGCGGAAACTTGCCTGATCCTTCTTCCCTACCCGATTGAAACGAATGGTCAACATATCATCAATACAACAACATGACTTATCCCAAAATACAGCCTTTACTGTAGCGCAATTGAAACGAGCTGTCAACCCGAGACCAATTGACCGCCCTTTTCGACCTGATCCAACCGTACCGAGAGCAGCTGGGAAATACCGTCCCGCTGCATCGTCACCCCATACAGAAGACCGGCCCGCGCCATGGTCTCACGGTTATGCGTGATCGCGATGAACTGCGTGTGATCGGAAAGCTCCTCGAGCATCGTGCTGAATCGGCGTGAATTCGCCTCATCCAACGCCGCCTCCACTTCATCGAGCACCGCGAAAGGCGGCGGGTTATGTGAAATGATGGCGAAAAGCAGTGCGAGCGATGTCAGAGAGCGCTCACCCCCCGAAAGCATGGAAAGATTCGTGATCTTTTTTCCCGGAGGACAAGCGAAGATCTCGATTCCTACCCCATCCTGATTCTCTTCGCCCTCGCCAGCATCATCCGATTCGTCCGTCTCGCCGCGGCGTCTGAGCGCAAGACGCACCTGAGTAATTTCCGCTTTCCCTCCACCAAAGATAAGGGTGAAGTACTGTACGAAACGCTTTTTGATCTCGTCGAACGTCGCTTCGAATGCCTGATCGATCTTGACATCCATTTCCTTCACCACGGACCGGAGCGATTCAAGCGCCTGCTTCAGATCGGCCGATTCATGTATCAGGAACTCAAAACGCTTCGCTGTTTCCTCATACTCATCGACGACAAGCGGATCGATGGTTCCGATATGTTCCACCTCCACCTTGAGCCGACCTATCTCGCGCTCCATCCGTTCCCGATCGATTTCGGTCGTCCCATCATATACGACATCCTCCGGCCGCATGGAAAGCTCCTCGCGCACCAGCGTGATAAGATCCTCTTCCCGAACCTCAACGCGAGCCAGACGGACTTTCAATTCATTGAAATTATCCTTCAGTTGCTGTAAAGCCCGCTCGCATTCGCGGGACTCCCTCTCTTTCATGAAAAATGTTTCCCGCTGCACGCGATTCGCTTCGCGACTGGAAGCGATCATCTCCTCTTTTTCCTTGATACGTGTCTCTCCCTGAAGAATCCGCTCCTTCGCATCCGACAACTCGCTTTCGAATGTCTGCAATCTCCGATCACTTTCCGCCTTCTCCTCAGGATTCAATCCGATAATCCGTGTCTCGCGGATACTGCCGACTCCCGCCTTCTCGGACAATTCGAAAAGCTCCTGTTTGATCACCTGGGCGAATTCACGGATATCCTGCAGATCTTCCAGTCGTTCGACCGACTGGATCCGCTCGATAAGTCGCTCCTGATCGGTACCGATCTTCTCCACCGAACGTTTCACGAAAGCCAGATCGACCGGTATCGTCTTCACCACTTCCTTTTCCTTTCGGCGTTCCATCTCGACTTCGATTTTCCCCTCGACAACGCTCCGGACGCGCGCCAAGGCATTGATCTCCGCATGCAGGACTCGGACCTCGTTCTGCCATACCGCCTCCTCTTTCTGGTCTTCGAGTGCGGCGCTCACCGCGGATACCTCCTCACGCAGTCGGTTCGATCGATCTTCGAGTTCCTGAATAGCTTGCTCCGCGACCTCCCGATCACGGACCAGAATCCCTCGTTCGGCCTGAAATTGATACCACAGAAAACCATACAGGAGCAATTGCTTCTCCTTCAACCGCGCGGCGACGTCCTTCCCCTGTGACGCCTTTTCCGCCTGACGCTTGAGATTACGGAGATGCGGTTCGATCTCGACCAAAAGCGCGTCCACTCGGACGAGATTCTCCCGCGTGCTCTCGAGTTTCCGTATCGCACGCTCCTTCTCGATCTGATACGGCTTCACGCCGGCCGCGTCCTCAAAAATCGCCCGCCGTTCAAGGGGTGAGGCAAGAAGCACCGCATCCGACATACCCTGAGTGATGACGCAGTAGCTCTCTTTCCCGATACCCGCCTTCGCCAACAGGTCGACGACATCGAGCAGGCGCACCTTGTTGCCATTGATCAAATATTCCCCTTCACCGCTCCGGTGAATCTTACGGGTGATCGAAACTTCCGAAAACTCGATCGGTATCCGCTGATCGGTATTGTCAAAATGAAGCGTCACGGACGCGCTCCCCATCCGCGATTTCCCCTCGGTACCGGCAAAGATGACATCTTCTGATTTTTTTCCGCGGAGATTCTTGGATGACTGCTCACCGATCGCAAAACGGATGGCGTCCGCGATATTCGATTTTCCGGAACCGTTCGGACCGACGATAGCGGTGATGCCCCGGCCGGAAGCGGTTTCGGACGAAGAAGCCGAAAAATCCAATACCGTCTTATTGGCAAAGGATTTAAAACCGGAAATTTCGAGACGCTTCAGATACATATACTACGTTCACATTTCAAAGGGAGAACACATCGCTCTTCAATGTAGCATCTCTCTCACAAACCAAAATAACCTCAAAACACTCGCTATGCGAGATTGATACGCCTTCAGTATATCCGATTTTAACCGAGAAAAGAAATAGGGGGCAGCACCATTGGTACCACCCTCCCCTGTTTCACTTCATTTCACTTCTGCGACTGCCGATATCGACGCCGAATGCATCGGCTTATATTCGATACCGCGCCACAAGCGAAGTATATCCCCATACCGATGGACAGAGCTACTACCCAAAAACCAATGCCCATGAGAATGAGCAATGCGACCAATACGAGTAAGTTTTCCGCTGCCCGGGCAATACCAAAAAACACAACAACATACGTCATTCCAAATTCCCCCGTGAAGTCTCTCGATCACACCCACCGCGCCAAACGCCTCGCCGTTTCGTCCGCGCCGCCCTGATATCGCCTACGACACACAAGATAAAATAGAGCGTGAGGGCAACGACAATGAACAGAATGCCAGCCGTACAGACATTTTCCAACAGCTGCACGAGTGTCAAATCACGCAACATGGCAATCTCCTGTTTGTGACTGACGCTGATGCACCCACCGATTAATCATGCTCATTCCCGCTCCTTTCGATGAATAGCGTCTGAAAACTAAAAAGACCTTCTTATTCAAAAGGCCAGTTAAAAAACTTCAGGTACTTTTTATAGTATACACTACCATCCTTTATTTGTCAATGCCTGTTTGGCAGCAGCGCGCTGAGCCTCCTGTTTGGAAATTCCCTCCCCCTCCGCGATCAGTTCTTCTCCGACGAAAACCCCGGCGATGAAATGTCGATCATGGTCCGGTCCCCACTCCTTGAGAACCCGATACGTCGGCGTCACTCCGAAATGCTCCTGAGCTTTCTCCTGAAAAAAACTCTTCGCATCCGCATAAAGCTTCTGATCAAGCACCTCCGGGAGATGTGACAGGATGTGCGTCGTGATGAATACCCGCGCGGCCTCATAGCCCTGATCGAGATAGAGTGCCCCGATAATCGCTTCCATGGCATTGGCGACGATATACTGTCGTGCCCGACCGGTATCCTTGGCTTCCCCCCGACTCATCAGAAGGAAATCGTCCACACCGAGACTCTGGCCGATTCTGGCCAACATATCGCCATTGACAAGCGCTGCCCGCCATGCCGTCATCTCACCTTCCGGACGATCATAGGTATGAAATAGATTCTCCGTCACGACCAATTCGAGTACTGCATCCCCCAGAAACTCAAGCCGTTCATTGTGGGAGGAAGCACATCCGCGATGCTCATTCAGATAGGAACGGTGAATCAGGGCCTCCTGAAAGAAGGCCTTGTTCTTTACCTGAATACCCAGGCGCTGCTCAAAATTCACGACATCGAACATAGAAGACCCGAAATCACACATTTAACGATAATTCAAGGGAGGCCCCGTCTCACTTCGGTCACAACCAAGGAAAATAACAAAAACCGACTGAAAAAGTCCGACTATCGTGCATGAGACGAAGCGACCTGGAATTACCAAATCACGATCCGAAGAAACATCCCCCCGATCATGGCTCTCCCGACTTCAGGCTGGCGTTTCTTGCTCTTCGGTCATAACAGCATCCATCGGTATCCGCGGAACACTGTCTCCTTTCTCTTTCTCCTCTTTCCGTTTCTTGAAATGAGCATGATTCTCGGAGACATCATTCTTGAGCGGCTCACCCATCTCACGATAGATGGTCCCGAGGACACCGTTCACGAAGCGGGGGCTCGCGTCGCTTCCGAATGACTTGGCCAACTCGATGGATTCATTGATAGCCACTTTGGGCGGAACTTCGTCATAATTCCCGAACATCAGCTCGTAAATTCCGAGACGAAGAATATTCCGATCGATGACCGTCACCTGCTCAAGCGGCCATTCCGGTGCGCACTTCTCAATAAGCGCATCGATGATTTTCCGTTCCCGAAGGATTCCCTCTATCAGGTGCTTCGCGAAAATCGTCTCGTCGATTCCTGGAGCGAACTCGGCGATATTCCGATTGAGAATCGCCATCGACTGATCATCGTGCTGACCCTGAAAGTCCCACTCGAAAAGGGACTGCATTGCGACTGAACGCTGAAGATGTCTGTTAGCCATGATTTTGATTTTGAAGGACTCGGGTCGTCTCTGTTAGGAAGAATTACGCCTTAGCTGGAGCGATTTTCCGCTTCGGAGTCGTATCGATCACGGTTCGGCCCTTATAGGTACCGCACGTCGGACAAACCCGATGAGACAAGGCTGGTGCGCCGCACTGCTCGCATTTCTTCGTCTGAATCGGGGTCAATTCGAGTTCCTTTCGGGCTCGATCGCGGCGATAATGGGTATGTCTCTGCTTCGGAAGGGCCATAGGAATATTCTCCTTAATCGTTTATCGTTCTCCTGATTATTTTCAACCTAACATTCTTTCTCCGTTTTGGCAAGCCAAGTGGTACCTTCTCTAAAAAGAAACCACCCGATCGATTGACACCGATCGGGTGGAGAAGAAATAACTCTTTTTGCGCACTCACCTAGCAAGAGGCAGCGAAGGCAACACCTTGATTGTTTATCGTCGTACTGTCAGCAGCTTCACAAGCTGCTGCAGCCGTTGAATACCCGAGATCGCTCGACTGAACCGTTACCGTAAACGTTCCGCTACCAGTGG
>JAYRFE010000068.1:0-1696 GCA_041908545.1 Candidatus Moraniibacteriota bacterium | reverse complement strand
TGCAAGCGCTTCCGAGAGGGATATTGGCCGGTGCCACCGCACTGCAACCACTACAGCCGATAACTCCGGAGTTCGTCGAACCACAGTTATTCGCCGCGGAAGTACAGGCAGTCCCGTATCCGGATGGAAGAGCGGGAGCGCTGACGCTGCAGGCACCGGGTGATCCGAGAGGATTGACGATACCGAACGAAGTCCATGTGAGACCCAGTGCGTTCGCAAGTCTCTCCCCCCACCAGACACCCATAATGTCCCATGCGCCGTATTCCGGAGTTCCGCTGCATTGAATCGATCCGCTGTTGCAGGCGCCGCATGCATTGCACGCGTTGCATGCGCTTCCGTACCAGGGATCATCGTGAAGATTGGAAGCGCAGGATGCGGGTACGACAATGCCCCCTGATTCGCCGGTGGGAGAAACGGATGTGAAGCCGACTTCAGGAGAGACTGTTTCTATATTGCGGTTTGAGATAAGGAAAATGCACAGAAAGAAAGAAGGGATAGCGATAGAAATAAGCAGTGATACCGGATGTCTGTTTGCCGAAATCCAAGAGGATAACCTTCTTGAAAGAGTGTGAATGTCCATAAAGGTAAAAAGCAGATTAGACTGTATTTATAAACCAATTAGATTATACCACGGGTAAGCTGAAATCATATATGAAAATGCCCTGTTTCAGATAGTGGTGAATCAAAGGCGTTATCTCGTTTGATTTTCCAGGAGTTGAAGGTTGTGTCTGATGGCGGCTTTCATTTGTTCCAGTCCCTGAGCATACGTTTTGGGATCATTTCCCGGATACGCTCCGCCCCATTGTTCCGGGGTCATCGACTCACTTTTTTGTAGCGCGATCCGGAATGATTCTCTCGCCTTCTCATTTTCTCCAAGATTCATCAGTGCCGCTCCGTAGATATTTTGAAGCCAAGGGTTTTTTTCGGCTCTTTTGAGACCTTCCTGGGCCGTGCTGCGTGTTTTTTCGTAGTCTCCTTTTTGGAAATAGATCCAGGCGAGGTCGTTGTATCCGGCCCAGTTGAAATCATCCCGTTTGATGAATTCGCTGAATCCGTAAACGGCTTCATCATAGTTCATCTGGTAGCCGCTGATGAGGCCATACATGTAGTAGGCTTTTTTGAATTCGGGGTCGAGGCGGAGGACGGTCATGATTTCGACGAGTGCCGGATGGAACCGTCCTTGGATGAAATACACGCGTCCGAGTTGATAATGCGCTTCGAGAAAATCCGGACGGAGTTCGAGAGCTTTCAGATAGGCTTTCTCGGCTTTGAGCGTGTCATAGGTTCTTCCTTGGCCGAATGAGTGTTCGCCGATGGCAAAGAAAACATCCGGGTTGTGCGGGTTCGCGAGCGCGATTCCATGATCGAGTCCGAGGAGGAACAAAAACGGGTGCAGATCGGGAGTACGGAAGAGAAAGACCAGGAAGAGAATCGTGGCTCCGGCGACAGTGAAAACTTGCACGGGTGTGGATCGAAATTCGGGAAGACGTATTTTCATGGGAATTTTTTTGACAGTATAGCATGATTTTTGTGGGCAAGAAAACAAAAAAAGGCTTGTCTCTTACTTTTATTCGCTGTATACTGTCGATTATGGCCATTTTTCTCCACAATTTTTTTCATCGTGAAATGAACGATAAGACGGAAGGCGGGCTGGTCGGTATACCTCGGCGTGTTTCCGGTCGGTTTCGAAAACGTG
>JAYRFE010000067.1:0-10372 GCA_041908545.1 Candidatus Moraniibacteriota bacterium | reverse complement strand
TCGGTGCCCTCAAAAGCGATTACTTCATAAAACGCTCGCTCAGATACACCGTCGACTTCACCGGCGATACGCCCAAGGCGAATGTTTCCTACACCTACGACCATACCGCCACCCACGGCGATTGGCGCACGAGCGATTACCATACCTATGCCCGCATTCTTGCCCCGCTCGGATCAAAATATATCGACCAATCAAGAAGGCATACGGGCGGTGTCATCGGTCAGGATTCGACTGATTTCAAGAAAACGGTATTCGGATACAAAGTCGATGCCCTGATCGGACAAACCCTTGAAACCGGTATCGAGTATACCCTCCCGGATACCATCACGCCGAACAACTACCGTCTCCTGATCCAGAAGCAATCCGGCACCGGAACCATTCCGGTCACCGTCACGCTCAAGACGAAAGACCGGGAATACTCCGAGTCCTTCGAACTCAAGAAAGACCTCAATATCTCGATTCAGACCAAAGAAGAACAAAAATAGGCAAAAAAACTCCCCGGTGTTCGCGGGGAGGTCGGCACACGAGTCGTCAAGGGGAGGGGGGGGGGAGGACGACTCGTTTCCTGAAACCAAAAGGACTAGACTGCGACTCCAGAAAAGCATCTTCTCCGAAAAAAGTCAAGATTCTTGCCTCCCGATTCCTCTCGCGCTATCCTGCAGACGATTCCCCTGACTTCATCTTTTTTACTCTCCAACCCTATTCTCTATGTCCCAAAAACTCCCCGCCATCCGTCATTCTTTCGCGCACCTGCTCGCGGCAGCCGTACTCAAGCTCTATCCTGACGCATTACCGACCATCGGTCCGGCCATCGAAGACGGTTTTTATTACGACTTCGATCTCACTTCTCACGTCGGTGATGAGAATCTGAAACGCATCGAGAAGGAAATGCGCCATATCCTCAAGACCTGGGAAGACTTCAGCAGCCGGGAAGTCACCACTGAAGAAGCCCGGAACATCTTCGCCGAGAACCCATACAAACTCGAACTCATCGATGACATCATCGGGAAAGGCGAGCCGATCACCCTCTATCGTTCCGGCGACTTCGAAGATCTCTGCCGAGGAGGGCATGCCGAAACGATTTCCCTCATGCATCCCGATGCCTTCACGCTCACTCGGATAGCCGGCGCCTACTGGCGCGGAGACGAGAAGCGGAAAATGCTCACTCGCATCTATGGTTACGCGTTTGAAAACAAAGTCGAACTCGATACGCATATCGCACGCATCGAGGAGGCCAAAAAACGCGATCACAAGAAAATCGGTATCGATCTCGATCTTTTCACCTTTTCCGACCTTGTCGGATCCGGTCTTCCTCTCTGGACCCCGAGAGGAACGCTTCTCCGTACCCTGCTCGATCAATATGTCTGGGAATTACGATCGAAAGCCGGATACGAACGCGTCGAGATTCCGCATATCACCAAGAAGGACCTCTACATCACGAGCGGCCACTGGGACAAATTCAAAGACGAACTTTTCCGTGTCACGACCCGGGAAGGACATGAATTCGCCATGAAACCGATGAACTGTCCGCATCACACGCAGATCTATGCCCGCAGGCAGTGGAGTTACCGCGAATTGCCCCAGCGCTATGCGAACACGACCATGTGCTATCGGGATGAGCAATCCGGCGAACTCTCCGGCCTCTCGCGCGTCCGTTCCCTGACCCAGGATGATGCCCATGTCTTCTGCCGCATGTCGCAGACGAAAGAGGAATTCGCGAAAATCTGGGATATCGTCCAAACCTTCTACGGATCCTTCGGTTTCGATTTGCGTGTCCGTATCTCGAAACACGACCCCTCGACGCCGGACTCCTATCTCGGTACGGAAGAACAGTGGAAGCGCGCCGAAACCATTCTCGAAGATATCGCGAAAGAGAAAAACGCCGATGCCTTCGACGGTATCGGGGAAGCGGCTTTCTATGGACCGAAACTCGATTTCATGACCAAGGACGCCCTCGGACGCGAATGGCAGGTCGCGACCATCCAGCTCGACATGAGCATGCCGGAACGCTTCGACCTTTCCTGCATCAACGAAAAAGGCGAGCACGAGCGCATCGTCATGATCCATGCCGCCATCATGGGTTCCATCGAACGCTTCCTCAGTATGCTTATCGAAAATATCGCCGGCAACTTCCCACTCTGGCTCGCGCCTGAGCAAGTCCGCATCCTTCCGATCGGCGAAGGACATCAGACTTACGCGGAAACCCTTGGTGACACACTCAGAAACGCCTCGATACGCGTCTCCGTCGATGCCTCGAGCGAATCCCTTGGCAAACGCATCCGAAACGCAAAACTCCAGAAAATCCCCTATCTCATCGTCGTCGGCGACAAGGAAGTATCGACCGACACCCTCTCCCTCGAGAGTCGCGACCATGGACAACTCGGTTCGATCGATACTGATGCCCTCATCAGCCAACTTCACACCGAAATCGCGGACAAGCGATTCTCCGAGCGGTCCTGAAAAACTTCTTCGAAAAGAAAAACCGGGTACCTGCCGATGGGATACCCGGTTTTTATACTTCACTCATTCTTCATTCCCACATCTCCGCTACTCGCATTTTTCGAAAGCGTTCCGAAGATCTGATATCCGGATCCGAATCCCATAGTCCAGCTTCCACGCCAGACCGAAGAGTATCTCTATCGTATCCAAAACCGCATCGATGAACATTCGCCGATGCGCATACTCGGCATACCGTTCGGGCAATTGATCGCAAAGCCAATCCGCGCAATGGAACGCATCCTTCCTCTCGGATGGAAAGAGCAGGACACAACGATCCGCGACGAAGATCAGCAGACGCCAGATACGCTCCCTGTGTTCCAGGTATTCAGGATCCTCATCACCCATTTGGATGATCAACTCAGAAAGCAACCTCAGCTCCCCGCCGCTGGTCATTTCCCTCCGATATATCGAAGATTCAAGATAGCGGATGCGTTTCTCTATCCGCCGTCGCTTCCGGAAACGCCGGACTATATCCTCCAGAGCAACGAGACCGAGGGCGAAAAGCGAAACACAACTGAATATCACAGTAATCGGATACGCGTAAGCACCCATGAATATATCCTCCTTGTAGCGGAAAATCTGTTAAGAAACGATTCTTTCGAACGTCCTTTTCCGAAAGCACTTCATCTGTACCATGACAGTCTTTTTCGGTCAAGGATTGCCAAAACAGGAATCTTGAGAGAATCAATAAGTCGACTCCCTGTGTCCATCACAGGTATCGGATGCCCAAAGACCCCGCCGATTCTTTCGGGCATCCTTTTCCGCTTCCGCGAACAGTTCTTTCCGGGCGATATCCGGACCATACGCCGAAGCGTACGCATATCCTTCACGCACCAAGATCTCATTCACAAAACCTCCGTCTTCCAGATAGACGAAACGAAGCAATCGTCCATATCGGTCCGTCTCCGATACATCCTTCTCCAATCGGACCCTTTTCCCTTCCACCAAACCCACATTGAAATCGGAAGCCTCCCTCCCGAAACATTCGACCTTTCGACGAGGATCGACCGTTTCCGGAGCATTGATACCTATATAGCGGACCTTCCGTCCATCTTCAAGCTCTATCGTATCGCCATCCACCGATCTCGTCACTCGATACAAGACCCCCTCCACTCTTCTTTCGTCCTCTCGGATTCGGCCAGAAAACAACCGGATTCCGGATTCCGACAACATCCAAAGGCACATGAAAAGAAAAAACGCGCTCGAGACACCCAGCAGAATCGATCGTTTCCGGGAAAGCATAGAAAAAAGTCAGCCTTTCACTAATCGATCATTTGTCCGACGAACGATAGCGAGTAACGTTTCGAACCGGTCCTCCGGCGAATTCACATTCACCTTCTCGTATCCACAGGCAAGACATCGATGAATGATCCGGTATGTGTCCCCGACCATGCTCACCCCTATCGGCTCCATCATCGACCGACATTCCGCCGCCCGATCACCCGGATCCCTATCGACATGCCGACTCCACAGACAGTCCGGGCAGTGATTCGTATACCCATTACCGACGACGGATTTCCCACAATGCCCGCAGGTGAAATTTTCCCGGTTTCGCACGAAAACCATACTCATTTCTTCAAAAAGATATCACTGATGGCATCCTCATCCCCGCAGGAGTACTTCCGACTCGCGGAATAAAAATGCTTATCGACTCCGTAGCAGCCTTCATTGTCCCGATGCAGACGGGCCATCATCGGCATAAGAAAACCGATTTTCCTCTCCTGGAAAAACCGATACAACCGATTCAGGGTCTCCGAACGCACCTCCTTATCCATCCGGACGAAGCGGCTCATATCGTCGCCGACCTTCCCGCTCCAATCAAGATGCACCAGGACATGGTTCGCCTTTGAGGCATATTCAGGATGCCAGAGCAGGGCCCAACACCAGTCACCCGGTTTCTTCCACCAACGGGAAAAACAGGATCCGTCCTCGACATTCCCCTCCGTATCGATTCCTACCCCGCCTTCGATGAAATCGAATTGACGCAGATAGTCCTCATCCTTGATATCGTTCGTCTGCGCCCCGATCACGATTTTCATGCCTCGGAATTCCGCATATTCCCGCATCGAAGCGATGACTTCCGGCATCCGTGTCCGATTCAGATCCGAAGCATCCTGATAGAAAACCTGACCGAAAAGGAATACCTGTATCCCGAGGTCCATCGCCCGCTCGGTGATATATTCAAGGTATTTCCGATACTCGGCACTCTCGAGCGTCGGTTTGCACGTGTGCTCACCCCAGAAATTCTTGCTCCCTTTGCGACACATTTTCCTGAAATCGAATTGCCGATTCTCGGCCGGATAGTCGTAATTCGCCTTCACATCGATCGCCTCAGCGAGAAACATCCCGTAGACCGTATTCGGTTTCGTGATCTCCCGATGTATCCGATATGCCGTTTCGAAATCAGGCGGCTCAAGCCAGGTTTCAAGCGCCCGGTGAAGGTAATAGCACTGCGACCGATTGATCATTGCCACCGAACTCCGGTCATCGCCACCGAAACCGTTCAAGAGCCCGTCCGTCACACATCCTCTCGATTTGATAAGGTCCATCTTCGGATCCGGAGGAGGAGGCAGCACCGGCCATCTCGATTCGTTCTCCTCAGCCCGCTGCTCGACCGGTTCGGGTGTATACACGACCGGCAAAGGCTCCCGTTCCACTGTCAGTACTGGAGCAGCAGGAGCCTGTGTCGATCGCATCATCACTCTCGCGTACAGGAACCATCCGATTCCACCGAGAATAAGCAACACCAATCCGGCCCGCTTCATCCATCGACGGATGAAGAGTGCGCGCTCAGCCCTTTCGAAAGTGAGGAGTGTCTTTCCTTGCATAGGCATCCTCCATCATACCCCATTTAGACTTCTTCATAAAGAACGAGCTGTCATTCGACATTCTTCTGCTCAAGACAAGAACGAAACATGCCCTATACGAAAGAATCAGTCAATTTTTCCACTGTTTTATGGCTAATAATCAAGCCTATCGATCAAAATATCCGATGGACTCGCTACGTATCGATTGATATCCCATAAGCGACTACAGCACACACCAAAAGGTAAAACCTCATATCCTCGAATTCCGATTCAATCAAAAAACTGCGATCAGCAACCCATCTTCTTTATTTCAGTTCATAAAAAACATGTTGGATTCATGTTCCGGCCGATAAACACACACGCTCAAACCATATCAAAGATTCTTCTTGCGGAACGACTATTACTGACACTACAGACGAAAACCACCCGAAGCAAAGGGTGGTCTTCATGAGTCAATTTCCTGGCAATACTGATAGATTTAAAGGCTTTTTTCTACCCGTCCGATAGAAACAGAGTAAGACCATGTACCTCCGAAATTACGCGGGAAAGTACATACTTCCGAAAAGCTCTTCGCCTCATGAGCATCGAAAACCGCATATCCACCATTGTGTGTCAAATTGTCATCTGACAAGCTGCAACTCACATCAGAAACCTTATTACCAGCCCGATCTGTTAAGGAAAAGTTCAAAAATAATTTCGTTATGTCAAAATTATTATTATTCACGATCGTTCCGGTAAACATATTGTTGCCATCGGAAGACCCGAAATCGATATGGATATCTTTCAATTCAATCTTGCTGATTTCGGCATGTGTCATTTCTTTCGCCATTGATTCCGTCAATTGCTCCTCCTTTGGTGTCTTCCGAATCACCGATGCGGTTTCATAAGGCGTTACGTCCTCAACAATTGCTTTGTTGTTATAGGCAAACCCTAACACCACTATCGTGATAGCAATAATTACGAGTATGATGCACCTACTCCAGTTGAAATTTACTGGTTCATCTCTTCATTTTATTTTATTATTTTATTGATATGATAATACACTTTTACCAAAACAAATCCATACCGTACAAAAGTGAAATGAACTATCTCGGTCTAATCATTCGTTATCGAACTTCAACTCAACGTGAAGGAAAATATAAGACAATGCCCTTGCAAACCTCGTTTTTTACTCTGATTTGAATGAGTATGTGCGGTGAAAATTAAAGCGTTAAAAATGTATACTCTCTCTAAAAAAAGTAACCGCCAAAGCTCCGTTGGAGCGATGGCGGCACTTGCGGATCTATCGACGTGGTTAGTTCAACTCAGTATAACGCTGAGGGGTTTCATCCCACTCGGGAAGAAAGAACCAGAGCAGGAGATAGGGAACGAAACCCACTCCATAACAGAAGCATAATCCCCCCCACAACACCCGCACAATCCAGGTGGGGATACCGATCCAATAGGCCAGTCCCGCACAAACCCCACCGAATTTCCCCTCGTCCGTGATTCGCTTGAAATTCTGAAGGCCAAGAATGCTCACCTCTTCCTCCTAAAAGCACGGTTTCCGTGATCCTCACGGTCGGTCTGCGAGAAAAAACACTCTCCCTAAGCACAAGAATAAACTAACACACAATATAAATTATTGTCAATACCTCATCCGGCCTCTCCGAAAAAACAAGGCTCTCGTGAGCCTCGTTTCCTATGTGAGCTGGCTGGTACAGAGCATTAGAACTTTTGCGTATAAAAATGAAGACCGCCACGCTCCGTAGAGAGTGGCGGCATTGAAGTGGTCGTCAGGCGACTAGATGTGCTTCCTGAGCCTGAATGAAGGCGACAACAGATTAGGAAATTGCCGGGTAACCCGATCAATCTGTTCGGCTCGTGCCTGCGTGGACATCGGGTTCATGACCCACAGGTCAGATGAAACCACTCCGATATTGTCTTCACTCGGGAAACCGAATTTGATCCACTTGAGGATGCCCATGATTGCCCAATAGGGTGGGCTTTCATCGGCAGCCAATTGATCCAGCGGGATGGTCCGCAGCATCATGAGGCCAACCTGGAGCATTTCCCCTGGAACTTGGCCATTGTTTCGGCACAACCACAGAGCGGTTGCCTTTCTGTCTGCGAACTTGCCGGGCATCGAAGACCAGTCTCCGATACCGAGCTCGTGTGTGGACTTGAGGAACTGAGTCATGACGATCTCCAAAGGACAGTTATCACGGCACCCCGTGACTAGGGTTCAGAATTTTCTTGAACAAAATATAATAGCATTTTTTCTATATCTTGTCTAGTCAGTTCGACCCCGTTTAGGGATAATGAAAAACAAGGCTTTGGTAAGCCTCATTTCTTAAGTGAGCGGGTAAAGAGAGGGTCTCAATACTCGCTTCACTGCGTTCTATAAGGGCTTCCGCCCTCTAGTCCCAGCAAGCCGGGTCACCCCGAATGGAGTGATTTTAGTTGATTGAGCTGGCTGATAGATGTGGCTAGAACTTTCTACAAATAAAAAAGGCCGTTTCCCGTTCGGGGCGTACCTTCAGTGTAGAGAGTGGGAAAGCCTTTGTCATCCTTTCAATTGCTCGATGGCTTCCGCTATCTTTTGCTCCAATTGGGAGGCGATACCAAGCCACTCATCCCCACAGCTCTTCAGAGCACCCAGGAGCAGCGGCATATGAAAACGTTCGGTCTCCTCGATCTGCGACTGAATCTTCTCTGCGGATCGAGCCGCCATCGTACGCAGGTTATGAAGCCGATCGCAGAGCTTCGCGACGATAGGCCGAGGACCACGTGCGATGATCCGACCAAGGTAAAGCTCCGCCGTTTCCTTTCCCTTCGGTAACTTAGTGAGCGCTCGTAAATCGAGCGCCACGTCGACTCCGAAATTCAAAGAACTCCGATACGAGGACAGGAGGTAAGTATCCTCCTGAATATCATGTAGCAGAGTATCAATGATGATTCGAACATCTCTGCCGCCGAGCTCGTGGATGTAGATCCAGGTCGCTGCTTTCGGATGATCGAAGTAGCGAGTGCCGTCATCACGAAGCTGTTTGGTGTGTCCGTATTTGGAAATAAAATAAGCGAATTGGATTCGCTCATATTCACCTGGCAACAACACTACGGCAAGCTCTGCGAAAAACAGTTCATAGCATGGCGGCCGTTGGAAAACTTGGTTCATACGGTGTCTCCTTTTTGAAAGAGCTCGACCACGAATTGTGGACCGACCATCGTAACATGTTCTATAGAGTTCGTCAATAAAAAAAGAGGCCTTATTAAAACTCTTTTTTGAAACTAAACAGGCAACGAGCCGTCCTAAAAGGCGGGAAAATCTCACTCTTCTTTAAGGCCTCCCCCAAACATTTCTTTTAACTTCCTTCTACCAGCACCGCTTTCCACCAAAGCTCTCGCTTCTTTGCTTCTTGTTCAGTTTCAAGGTCTTCTGCAAATACGATTTTCAATGGTCGACGATGCTTTGTAGCTTTAACCCCGCCAGCAGAATGTTGTTTAAAACGTTCTTGAATATTTTGAGAATAACCAACATACGTCCTTACATATTCTATTTGAGAGTCACTTAGTTAATACGGTTAGAACTGGGTTATAAATAAAGATCTTATTTCTCCTAGCTCCTAACTGTATTTCCTGGTTTAAGCCACCCCCATGCATACCAAATAATCATCAGCAATAAGAAGATTTCTATTGTAGCTACGATTATATAGTGAGGGGTTGATGATCCGCCACCGATAATATAAAAAATAGTAAAAATACCTGCGATAATATTCATTAAACGATTAGCTTTATAATTCAATACTCTTGATAAGAAAATCATGATTATCGGAATGTTTGTGACAATTGCGGCAACAGCCATCACCATTTTGACTTCGCCGGGCATGTCTTCAAGAGTATTTTTATTCACGAGCTCAACCATAATTGAATATATATCCGCATAAACCATATTGAACACAACAGCTATCCATAATGTTGAAAGCTTAGTGTGCATGTCTATTTCGAAAATTCTATTTTTTGAATTATTATTTTCCATATTGTCCAAAATATTAATTTTATCAAATCCTCCAAAATAATATGCGGTTAATTTTTTCCGGGAAAGAATTTTTTGAACGGTAAAAATAACCCTGCAATACTCAGCATGATAAATACCGTTAACGGTGAGACCAAGGAGTAAAACGCCTCGCGAGGAAGTGTGGAACTGAGGATTATCCAGCTAAAAAAATATATCGGAACGAACCAAAGGGCATACCAAGACCATCTTTGCCTTTGCCTATAGGCAGTCGCTGAAATGACTATGAGAAAAAAAGCAAAGCCTAGATCAGACAAGCCCCCTCCGCTGAAATAGAAGTTATACAGATTAAAAAACATTGGATTTGAAACTCTCAAGTCATCTATTGTTATGCCGCTGATAGTCTTTACTAGTACTGGGTCCGTATTAAGTCCTAATGAATGAGGTATTGCGCCCGCGAGAATAGCTATTCCTATAATTAAAAACGATGCCCATGCATATTTTTCATAAAATTTTTCATTCATTGCAATTTTTTATCAATTTATATCAACAGCATATCACAGCTAGATTTCTACTTAGGGGTAACAAAAAATACGGCTTATGAAAGCCGTAAATTCACTGAGCGGGTAAACGGAATCGAACCGTCATCCTCAGCTTGGAAGGCTGATATAATAACCATTATACGATACCCGCAAAATACTCTTCATTGTATCAAGGTTCAAAGAACCCCCACCTCTTTGTCTGTGTTTGTGTAGCAATGCCCTGTTTTAGACGGCTACTTCTCAAAAAGCGGGATGGGTGCGGCTATCAGCTTTTTCTGATGCCCCATGTTTCCGAACATGCAGCGAAGAAAAGGCTGATAGCCGAACCCATATACAATGAAAAAAGATTCAAAATAAGTTCTCAAGGCACCCACCTACCATAACGAAAATCCGCCTTTCCGTCAATGGAATCCCCTTTCTCATTTCGCTGCCGGCTTACGCAGACCGGTGAACGGGTCTTTCTTGCACTGCTCCTTCATCACCCCGAATCCGGCCAGCATGCTCTCCATGGCATCGATGAATTCCGCCGA
>JAYRFE010000066.1:0-13165 GCA_041908545.1 Candidatus Moraniibacteriota bacterium | reverse complement strand
TGCCTTCGCGATATAGCGTGTTCCCTGCGCACGAGTGTGATACTTGTACTGGTACTGCGGTGGCTTGGTCGGTATCGTGAACACGTACGGATCGCAGACCTGCGGTTCCCGGAATTGAAGCGACTCCTCGAAAGGCTGATCGAGGACGACCTTCACCCCACCGAGTGCGTTCACCAGGTCTTTGAATCCCTGAAAGTCAATGGTGACCGCGTACGGAATATCCAGACCGGTGACTTCTCCGACGATCGTCCGCATATCTTCCATGCCTCCGCTTCCCGGTTTCCGCTCCTCACCCAAAGCGAATACGGCGTTGATTTTCCGGTGTTCGTCACGATTCGGCACTTTGACATACAGATCCCGCGGAATCGAAACCAGTGAGGCCCTCGTCTGATCCTGCTCGTTCTGCTTCGGATGAATGGAAAGTACCATGATGGTATCCGCCAAAAGCCCGCCTCCTTCCATACCCGCGCCCCGCATACCGAGAAGCAAGACATTGATTTTCCCTTCCTTTTCTCCTTCCAATTCCTTCTCGACTCCGGGAAGATTTTTCACGAGACTCTTGAAAATATTCGCGTTTCCGCCGGAAATCCTATTGAGAATCGATCCTGTCTTCCAGGCGAAGACACTCCCCGCAAGAAGCATGACCCCCAAAAACACGGAGATAGCGATCAGCCACTTCCGTTTTTTCGACGACCCAGCGGTTTTTTTTTCGGTAGACAGATCAGGGGAAACGTTACGCATGAAAGGTTTATGCATAGTAGACGGCAGCTAATGATTGAACACTTTTCGACCAAGAAAACCGCCTAAAGCGGTTTTGACCCGCCTCGATGAGCTGTTTTCGCTTTTCCGAATGAATGGTGAGAGTATACAGGATTTCCGCACACATATCAACTCCCGATGGATCAAAATATGCGGCGGCATCACCCGCGACTTCCCGAAGACATGGGATATCTGAAGCGGCGATCGGAACATTCTGACTCATAGCCTCCAGGAGCGGTATTCCGAAACCCTCATACAGGGAAGGAAAGGCGTAGATGAATGCACCGCGAATGACCGCCGGCAAATCCGCCTGTGCGACGAAACCGGGAAAAATCACCTGCTGACCCAGATCAAGCTCCGCGATCACCCGATCGATATTCCGATCGAAGTGATGTGCCGATCGATTACCGACCAGGACCAGCTTGATATTCTCGTCCCGCTTCCGTAACTCCGCGAAGGCTCGAATGAAAAACGGGAGATTCTTCCTCGGCTGAAGCGTTCCGACGACCACGATATACCGCTCGGGCAAGCCGTAACGTTTCCGTGCTTCCGAGACCTCGTTTCCGGATACCTCACGATCGAACTCATCGGAGCATGCGTTCGGTATTACGACTATCTTCTCGGATCGGACGCTCCTGAAATAACGCACGATCTCGTCCCGGGTAAAATGAGAAGGAACGATAACCGTATCCGCCCGTTTCAGCGACCGGGGAATAAAGAAGCGTAACAACACCCGGTCTTTCCAGCCGATGAACCAGGGAAGCGCACAGAACGAGACATCGTGGACATGGACCAACACGCGTGTCCGACTCGGGATGAAAATCGGGAGAATATACTGCGTGTGAAAGACGTCGACGCGTCGCCTCAACAGAAAGAACGGGACCGAAAAAAGATTCCATACGAAACGGTTCCTTCCGACAAGGGAGATGACCTCTACGTTTTCCTTGCCTATGACACCCAGTTCCTGATGCAGAAGAGCGACTTTTTCTCCGTCGGTCTCATCCGTCAACAGGAGATATCGGTTCTCCCGGTCAAGAGCGATGGTCCCTTTCGTCAAAGCACGAAATACCGCCTCGTCCCCGGTACGCCCTTTTCCGATCAGTCTGATGTCGATAGCGATGGTTTTCATAATGCGATACGAATAGTGGTCATTCTTTGATTTTCGGAAAGAGAATCCCTCCAAGACCGAGAAACGCGAAGAATATCCCGAGAAGGATTCCTGAGTTGAAAAGATTGAATATTGAAAATCCGATCCAGACAAGGTGGAAAAAGAGATGGAAAGCGACTTCGGATCCACCTCCGGTGAGCGCCACCTTACCGGATTGAAACCCGTAGGCGAACCAGAGGAGCGAAAAGGCAAACAACCCGATAAGACCGCTCCCGAGCCAGAACTCCAAAAACATATTGCTCGCGTTCAACGCCGAGCCACGCTCATCGGTCCCAAGCTCAGAACCGATCGCTCCCCAACCGATGCCGCGGAGAGGATGTTCATACGCCAGGGAAACCGCTCGCCCATACACCGACTGTCGAATCGAAATGTTCGGATCATCGCGTCCGATTTCCCGAACGATATATCCGGCTTCGAGAAAAGACTCTTTTTCTTCCAAAAGAATATGCTGACAGCCATATCCGGCGAGCTCTCCCACATCATGGATTCGCTCCGGAGCCTTCCCTGCATCGACACAGGCGATCGTGATTTCCTGAACACCCCCCACGGAAATCGCGCGGTCGAAAAGTGAGAACCGGGAGAGATGAAGGATCGGCACCGCAGCCAGAGCGAGACAAACGGTCATTCCGGACTTCCCCAAAAGCAGAAAGGCCCTTTTCGGATCCCCGAGTTTTAGGAACGTAATCAGCACGGCTCCCGAAAAGAATATACCCATCCCGGCCAAACCGAGCCAGGCACTCCGCGTCATAGAAAGGAGCAGTGTCAACACCCCCAGGAAAAGTACTCCGATCGGGAGAATATTCCCGTACATCGTTTTTTTCAGGATATCGTTCCGATACAGCCAGGCGAGAGAAAGAGCTATCGGAAAAAGAAGATACATACCCAGCCAATCCGATTCGGGGAATGTTCCATTCGGTCGACCGGCCATGACCTGAAAACTCTCTTTTCCCAGCGCGAAGAGGATATTTTGCGTGATCGACCAGATGATGACGACACCACAGGAGGAGAGAAGAAACGGAAGAAGTTGTACGGCCGCTCTCTCCGTCCGAACGAAAAAACGTATCAAAAAGAACAAGACGACGAAGCTGCCCAGAATAAGCGCGAGCTTTTCCGAGGAACCGAAGGATACCGACCCGAAACCGGAAAGAAAGGCACCAGCCGAAAACAATACGGGCAGCGCATCAGTCCACACGAAATGAAAAGGCGGAAAGAAAGGTCGTTTCGCGAGGGAACGAGTAGCGATTGCCAGGAAGAGGATCAGCATGAGCCACTGATACGGACGCAAAAAAATCCCGAATTCGGCGGGAGCAAGATCGACAATCTCATACGGAAGCATGCCGATCAAAAGGAGGAATATCCAGATCGGTCGATACAGTGCCATCAGAAAGATCAGGGTCGAGAAAAAAATGAAATTCCCAAGACCGAGAGGCAATACTCCGTTCAGGGAAAAGAAAATCCCCAGGAAACCGAACAGCGTATTCAAAAACACCAGGGCCGATTTGACCCGGTGACGAAGCAAGAATGAAAGAAAAGGATTCGTGAAGTCAGACATACGATTTCATGAAGAAAGACATGCTTGAAACACCTGTTCAGTGAATTTCCCATACGAAAAACGAGCGGCCTGCCGTCTTCCCTGATGACTCAGTATTTCACGAAGTCCGGACTCCATCAATACCCGATCCATCGCTATCGAGATATCCGAAACATCCGACCCATCGATCAAGATAGCCGATTCCCCGCACACTTCAGGCAAAGACGAATTCGACGAAGCGATGACCGGACATTCCATCGATAAGGCCTCCAGGACAGGAAGACCGAATCCCTCGTATTTCGAAGGAAAGACGAAGAATTTCGCTCCGCGATACAAAGCCGGCAGGTCGACCGCCGGCACATGTCCCAGAAGATGTACCTGTCGACCAAGCCCGAGTTCCTCGATCAAACCGACGACGTCCGTCGCCAGCTTGTTCGTCTTTTCGTGGATCTTCCCTGAAATGACCAGCGGCGGCAAAGAGAGAAGCTTTTTCTTCTTTTCCGTCTGAAGAAGAGCGTAGGCCCGGAGCACCCCCTCGGTATTCTTCCGGATCTCCAGCCCACCTCCATGATAGATATATCCCCGTTTCAAACCATATCGCACCAACACGGAAGAGATTTCCCCGTCCGAAGGCAGTGTCTCGAACACCGAAGAGATTCCCGGATAGGCCACGGTCACTCGACGGTCTCCAGCCAAAGCACGCAGATCCCTTCTCGTCGATTCCGACACGGCGATAAGCGTATCCGCGAACCGAATACCCCGCTCCGTCATCTGCCAATGGAATCTCTGGGAGTATTTGGCAAGATACTCAGGGAAAATCCGTGGAATAAGGTCATGCACGATCATCACGTGCCGTACCGATGAAGACCGATCGAAAACCGTCGCTGACTGAAAAAGACTCAGGAAGACATCGCAGCCATCCTGCTCGGCTTCATATGCGACCCGCTTCTCCCAAAGCCACTCCCGAAGAACATCGTCCCGGTTCCACCACCGAGGAAGGAACACGCTCGTCTTAAATGGAAAATCGAATATCTCCCCCGTCGGTTCCTGCACGTACAGGATTATCTCCGGACGCTCTCCCTCCGGAAGGGAGGAAAGCAGTACTGAAAATCGCTTCAGAAAATGTAAAGTCACCTGACCGATACCCGTGGCCGGTTTCCGCAAAAACGATGCATTGATACCGATTCTCATATACCCGTATTGTACCAGGGAATAAGGAGGAATCGAAATGAAAGGCGAGTCAAGGTATCGCGGAAGGCCTCAGAATGTCACGGAAACGTCCCGTACGCTCCCGGCCCGCTCTACGGAAAGCGTCACCGTATCACCCGGTTTGAATTTGGACAACAACACCGACAAGGGATTCGTAAGAGTCACCGCTTCAGCATTGACGGAGATGATGACATCATTCGCCTGTAGGCCGGACCTTTCGGCGGCTTTTCCGGAAATCAGCGCGAGTCCGGTCCGTCCTGACGGAGAATAAACAAGAGCACCTTCCGTTCGCTTCAACCCATACTGCAACGCATAGGCCTGCGTGAGCGGTATATAGTATGCTCCGAAAACCGGCCGCTCCGAACCCGACTCCGACAGAACAAATTCCAGCGATCGGCGAACCGCGTTCGATGGCAGAATGAAAATCTGTGTGACATTGTCGATCGACAAGCTCCCCACGATCCCGAGCATCTCCCCATTGTATTGAACGACCGGTCCTCCCACGAAATCAGCGCTCCTTCCGAAATTCATGCGGAACACTCCCTCCCACTTCTCTGTCGACGAAACCGTTTTCCCGGAAAGGTTGAAAGGGGTCTCTATCGTATCGAGCGTACCCGTCAGGAATCGCCTCTGATACGATTGATACGCGAAAGCGAAAGCGATCAATTTCCTACCGATAATGGCATCATCGGAATTAGCCAAAGAAATCGATGGCACATCGACGACATCGATGCGGAAAAAAACGAGATTCGTCAGAGGATCGACTCCGATAAAGCGCGCTTCATGACTCGAACCGTCGAAGAGCAACGCCGTCACGGATTCGGAATCGACCGCTGCCGAGACCCCTGGTTCCCGATACGTCGCGATAACACCGTCATTCGTCAGAAGAACTCCGGTAAAAGGGCCTTTTTTCACCTGTTGCGGACTCCGCTCGGAAACGGATGCCGACTTGGGAATAAGCGTCACGACGGCCGTGGCCGGCTGCGAAACAATCGTTCCAAGAGAGTCGTCTTCCTGCACGACGATCTGCTCAGTCTTGTTTATCACCGTGACATTGTCCGCTGCCCGTTTCAAAAACCCGACCCGATCCAATCCGCGCTGAACCGAAAGCCAAGGGAGGAGGGACCGATCAAAGAAAACACCTCCAAGGCCACCGAGAATGAAAACGATGAAAAGCGCGCCTGCCCACTTCGCCGTATTCCGAAAAATCATATATCCTTTCATTCCTGATTATAAGGGTAACCGTCGAAAAACCTCCCTCTATTCCGATATCCAGAGTAAGACCGCGAAAAAAAAGGCTTCGAAAAAACAGCTTAACACATTTCTTCGGTTTCATCAATCATCATACCAAGATACGCCACGGGGTACTTGCGAGAATCAACACGCCGAAAGCGAGAAGGAAAAGAATCCGCATGATCGTCCGTTTCAGAGAAAGTTCCCCATAAAAGGCCGTAAAGGTGACATCCCACAGTAAAGCATACAGGATAAGGGCAAGCGCACCGGTGGTGAGATACCCGAATGGCCAAAACCCGAATGCCCAAGCACACTCTCCCATGATCAAACCAAGCACCAAGCTATAGAAAAGGGCTCGCCAACGATTCTTCCGTTCCCGATTGACAAGTGCCTGATAACTTACCGCCCCGGTCCCGAAAAAAAACAGGGCCATGAGCCCCCATAACGGGAAATTGAAATTCACATAGAATCCGTAAATTCCGGAATAGAAAAAAAACATGGTAGCCATGATGGCCGTAGAGAGAAGCGATTGAGCGGTCTGATCCATCGGGGCGGAACGCAGACGATAGAGAGCCAGAAGTCCGAGATAGTACATCCCACCGGCGATCACGACGAAAAGCTCTCTCTCGATAGGCGCGTCGATGAGCGAGAGGAGAACCGGAGCGGTCACGGAAAGCAGTATCGGGAGGGCAGCATCCACGATACGATGTGTCACTCTTTCCGTGGCAATGACCGAAATGAGTACGAGCGGCCCGATAACGGAAAGATACCAGCTCCATTGCAACAGTACTTCTTCTTGCGCCACGAACCATAACCCGAGGGAGAAGACGAACGACCACAGCAGTATGGTGAAATGGAATATCATGGATGATTGGATGAATACCCTTTTAGATTAGATCAGACAGGGAGAAAAGCAAGTCTATTCCTTCTCGGAACGGTTCTTCTGGGATTTCCGAGGAGATGGTCCGATCTGGAAGATGATTTTCCCTTTGGAGACAATCGCTGAAACTTTCTGTCCCGGCGAGAATTTCTTCTCAAGCAGAAGAAGCGCGAGCACGTCCAGAATCTCATTCTGAATGACCCGTTTAAGCGGTCGGGCGCCATACAGAGGATCAGACCCTTTTTCGGCCAGATACTTCCTGACCGCATCCGACCACCCGATGGAAATTCCCTTTTCGGACAGCCGATGATCGAGCTTCGCGAGCTCTGCGCTTGCGATACGCTCAAGAACTGACTTCGGCAACGGATGAAAGACGACGATCTCATCGATCCGATTCAGGAATTCCGGCCGAAACGTCCCCTTGAGACTCGCCATGATCTTCGCCTTCATCTCATCCTCCCCCGGATCATCACGATTTTCCCGATCACCCCGGAAACCGAGTTCCTGCATACGTGAAATCACGTCCGAACCGACATTGGATGTCATGACGATGACGCAGTTCTTGAAATTCACCGTTCTTCCCTTCGCGTCGGTCAAGCGACCGTCATCGAGTATCTGGAGGAAGATATTGAACACATCCGGATGCGCCTTCTCGATCTCGTCGAAAAGAACGATACTGTACGGACGTCGCCGGATGATTTCCGTCAGCTGACCGCCCTCATCGTATCCGACATAACCGGGAGGAGAACCGATCAGCTTGGCAGTCGCGTGCGATTCCATATACTCACTCATATCGACACGTACAAGCGCCCGCTGGTCGTCGAAAAGGAATGTCGCCAACGCCTTGGCAAGCTCCGTCTTCCCGACACCGGTCATCCCAAGAAACATGAAGGAACCGATAGGACGTCCCTCTTCGGAGAGTCCGGTCCGCGATCGCCGGATAGCATTCGCAACCATGTGTATCGCCTCATCCTGCCCGATGACTCGGGACTTCAAAGCCTCCTCCATATGCGATAGTTTTTCCTCCTCACCCTCGAGCATTTTCCTGATCGGCACGCCCGTCCAACGTGAAACCACGGCCGCGATTTCCTCCTCACTGATTTCTTCACGAAGAATCGACCCCGTTTTCTGCAGACCGGAAAGTTTTTTCTCTTCGGCCTTCATCTTCTTTTCCGTCTCCGGTATGCGCCCATACCGGATTTCCGCGACCCGATCGAGTTCGCCGCGCCGTTCAGCGCTATCCGCCTCGGAACGATACCGATCGATCTCCTCTTTCCGGGCCCGTATCGCCGCGATGAGTTCGCGTTCCGACTTCCACTGGAGGGAAAACCTCTGGCTCCGTTCACGCAATTCCGACAATTCGCGATTGATGTCAGCAATCTTCTTCTTCACCGATCCATTCTGATCCTTTTCAAGTGCGCGCTTCTCGATTTCCAGACGACGGATATTCCTTTCGAGCTGATCCAGATCCTCCGGCATCGAATCGATTTCCATGCGTCGGAGGGAAGCGGCTTCGTCGATCAAATCGATAGCCTTGTCCGGAAGGAACCGGTCACTGATATACCGCCGCGAAAGCCGGACCGCCGCAATCAGGGCATCATCATCGATCTTCACTCCATGATGCAGCTCATACTTCTCCTTGATTCCCCGCAGGATGGCGATCGCATCCTCTTCGGACGGCTCGCTTACCATCACCGGTTGGAAACGCCTTTCAAAAGCGGCGTCCTTCTCGATATATTTCTGATATTCCTTGAGTGTGGTCGCACCGATCGTGCGGAGCTTTCCGCGAGCCAAAGCCGGCTTCAGCATATTCGAAGCATCAAGCGCGCCTTCGGTCGCCCCCGCTCCGACCAATGTGTGCAGCTCATCGATAAACAGGATGAAGTGATCGGCCGAACGTTCGACCTCCTTCAGAATCGCCTTGAGACGCTCCTCAAACTCACCACGAAACTTCGCCCCTGCCAGAAGCGCCCCCAGATCGAGTGAGATGATTTCTTTCCCCTTCAAGCTCTCCGGCACATCACCGGAGACGATACGCTGCGCCAGTCCCTCGGCGATCGCCGTCTTTCCCGTGCCCGCTTCCCCGATCAGGACCGGATTGTTCTTCGTCCGACGCGACAGGACCTGCATGACTCTCCGAATCTCCTCGTCCCGACCGATGACCGGATCAAGTTTCTCCTCACGTGCCTGTTTCGTCAGATTCACCGCATACTTCTCAAGCGCCTGATAGGTCTGTTCCGGTTCCTGGCTCTCAACCCGCTGATTCCCGCGAACCTCCTTCAACATGGCCAGCACCGCATCATAGGCGATTTTCATCCGTTCGAGCGAAGTCCTTACCCGGCTCGGTACGAGCAGGATGGCAAGAAAGAGGTGTTCCGTCGAAACGAACGCATCACCGATCTTCTGCATCTCCTTCTCCGCTTCCCCGAACATCTGCGAAAAATTCGGCGCCAGATACAGCTGCCCGATCGCTCCCGATTCGGCCCGCGGAAACGTATCGATTTCACCCAAAACACTTCCGCGTACCGTATCAATATCGACACCGAGCTTCCCGATGACCACCGGAACGATGGAATCCTCCTGCATCAGGAGCGCGTACATCAGATGCGCGATTTCCATCTGCGGATTATTGCGCGATAAGGCGATTTCTTGGGCATGACGGAGCGCTTCCTGACTCTTCGTCGTCAATTTGTTGATATTCATAAGCCATAGATTAATGACACCTCCAGTATACGCCAAAAACTGAAAATTAGCAATCTACCATTGAGAGTGCTAAACGAGGGGTTTCCTTGAATCCAAACAAAGTCCGCCTTCAGAGATAACCGATAAACCAAAAGGTATATTCCTCAATGATATTGACAAAATTCCGGTAATCGTGATATAAGATTTGAACAATTCAAGTTCTCTTTACAACCTGAGCTGCGCCCATCAGGAAAGAAAGGGCGCTCATCTTACGGCGGGCCCCTTCTTTCTTTCGACACACAAACATCCGCGAAACTAAGAACGGAGTCCTCCGAAATGGATCATGAAAATCTTTTCATTCGGGAGACACACGCATGATCAACTTCAGATTCCTCTGCAACGATGTTTCACTGTACTGGCACGAATCATCCGGTGTTCTGAACTCGGAACGAGCTCACAACGGAGAACCGGGCAAACTGGTGTTTGAAAAGGATAAAGACTATCCGGCATTCTATGTGTACGACGAAACCGAAACGGGATATTTCTGGTTCGTCGCTGTCGACAGATATTCCGGAAACGCATTTCGGATACACCGCCGGCATCTCTCTTCGGAAGAATCCCAGTCGTCTTCCTTCGATGCCGACTACCATCCGAGGCACGCACACGAAATCGGATATCCGATCAAAAACGGATGATGGACGATGATGCGAAAAAGGAGCCCGCAAGGACTCCTTCTTTTTTTAGACAAGACCACCCTGCTCCACATCATTCACTCCGGAACACTCACTCCTCCGTGCACCATCAAGAACGATCCTGTTTTTACGAACATCTGTTTTTTCATAAGAAGGTTCTTTTTTTGTTGAGCTGATTATCAATTCACTTTGATAAGTAGACCACGAGATTCCCTTTTTCCTTTCGTACCATGGTCTCATCCGAACCGAACCGCAAAAAATCCAGCATGCTCTACGATTCGCTCTTAGCATACTCCGTGGCCCATCCGATAGCCTGCTCTATATCCTCAAGTGTCGGGTGTTCTATGAGAGTATGTGCATCCATGACTCGCCCGATGACTTTCGGGATATCCAAATACCGACATTTCCCATCAAGAAATCGACCAACCATGTAGTCATTCGCCGCGTTCATCACCGCCGGAAGAGTCCCGAGTAGCGACATCGACCGGAAAGCATACCCGAGACAAGGAAAACGATCAAGATCAGGTTCGCCGAAAGTCAAGTCGCGCGACACCGGATCGTATCGACGAACAGGTGCGTCCCATCGGTCAGGGTATGACAACGCATACTGGATGGGAAGACGCATGTCCGGATCGCTCATCTGCGCCAGAATACTCCCATCGGAATACTCGATCATCGAATGGACGATACTCTGAGGATGGATCACGACCCGTATCTGTTCCGGTTTCACGCCATAAAGCCACATGGCTTCCAACACTTCAAACCCCTTGTTCATAAGAGTGGCGGAATCGACCGTGATTTTCCTGCCCATATTCCAGGTCTTGTGCCCGAGCGCGTCTTCGATACTGACGTTTTCAAGTTCTTGTTTCGTCTTGTCCCTGAGCGCCCCTCCAGAACAAGTGATGACGAGCTGCCGTATCATCCGTGGATTCTCCCCATTCAGACACTGAAGAAGTGCGCTGTGCTCCGAATCGATCGGCAGAATTCTCGCATTATATTTCCTTGCCTCCGCCATAACGATTTCCCCTGCTGCGACAAGCGTTTCCTTGTTCGCGAGTGCAAGCTGCTTACCGTTTCGGATGGCCGCCAACGCCGCACGAATACCGGTCAATCCCACCGTCGCGCTCACGAGCGTATCGTACCCATTTTCCTTGGCGACCAGTTCCGCGACTTCTTCTCCGGCCAATACCGGAATCCGAACCTCCTTCGAAAGCTTCCGGGCTTCCTCCTTATCTACCAAACCGACTAATTGCGGCGAAAATTCCCTGATCTGCTCACGAACCATATCGATTCCATCTTTCGCGACCAACGCCCATACCGAAAGTCTATCCGGATACTTGCGGATGACATCCAATGTCTGTGTTCCTACCGATCCGGTAGAACCGAGAAGAGCGATTTTCTTCATACGGAAAAATCACATTCATTATCCTATCTCTCATCTTAACCGATTCCGATGCCCGTAGCACCACCCGCCAGCTGTTTCAGCTTCCCCACGAAATCATCAGGACCGAAAACTTGCAAAATATCAAATCCCTGTTTTTCGTATGTTCCACTGGTATCAATACGGTCATCTATGAGTACCACATCTTTGTAGCTCAAGTTATTCTCCATTAAATACCCATCAAAAAATGGAATTGCGTCATTCTTCACATCAAATTTGAGCAGTCCTTTATCAAAAGAAACGAGAATATCGTCAAAATACTCTATAAGTTTCAAGGCAGGGACAGTATACCTTGCAAACATATCCATATTGTCCGTCGCGATAACACATCGCACTCCATTTCTCCTTAATTCTTGAATCAGTGGCAATACTTCTTCCGAGACAAATTCCATATTCCGGCAACTTTCAGCCAAATCTTCCGAAAGAATGTCTGCGGAATAACCATAGCACAATGAAATCTTTTCAACTATTCCCCGGGCGTCAATCACTCCCTTCATCCATTCAGAGACCAGGTGACGGTTTTCTTCGAAGAGATAGCGAGAGATATCAGCATCCCAACTGTGCCGTTCGTGCTCTGGATTCCCCAGCTGTTCCCAAAACAAAGAATTGGAAAGTGTTTTATTCCAATCAAAAAAGATGGTTTGATAGTGTTTTGTCATGCCACCAGTGTAGCATCCTTTCACCTTGTTGATCTCATCCCTTTTCCGAACTTTCAAGCGGGAAAAGTCGTTTCCTAAAAGAAATATTCTCCTTTCCGTTTGTTTTTATTTTCTAATTACAGAGCTTTTACTTTGATGGAATCGATTGAATGGTCTTGAGACCATCAGAAACATACTTCAATCCTGATCCTCCACCTGTTGGAGGAAGTGAGAAACTGTTTTATAAAAACCTGTCCTGATTTGTAAGAAAAAAACCGCCACACCGATGCCCGTGAGGGTTTACGATGGACGGTTGCACAGACAACGAACAGCCGAGATCAGGTTGCCTTGCTGATATCCCAACTCGAAGCCGTGATAGGCGCATTCCTGCTGTCCCGCAAAGCACCTCGTGCAAAACCGAAGCACGGTATGCCACCTTTCTCCAGTCGCATGAAGGTAGCCATCTGGTGCCACCGGCAGTTTTGCGTCTTGATGTGACCTTCCGTGGTGTACTCGTCACCCGGCGCGTTCACCTTGAGTGCCTGCTTACCGTATTCGGGAATTCTCTCCGGATGCATGGCAAGGAGACAGGCGACCTCAAAGGCACCCAGCGGAAATTCACTCCTCTCCCCTTGGAGACAGTGAGCTCGCACCATGCGATCAGACTGACCTTTCCGTAGCGCCCCCATTTGTACCGGGACGATCATGATCTGTCCTAGATCACGCCGCTTCCATGCCCAAGCAAAGCAGTTACGAGCGTAATTGGATTTGTATTTGCCGACTTCCTGGCCAACGAAGTGCGGGCGAACATGTTCCTCGAACACCAATCCCTCAGTACCTCCACAACTCCAGTACTTTTCCCGCTCGTCACCGCAGACCGTGCTTAGCCAGATCAGCGCGTCCTGCAAAACTCGCCAGTGATTGTCCTTGAG
>JAYRFE010000065.1:0-4275 GCA_041908545.1 Candidatus Moraniibacteriota bacterium | reverse complement strand
TTCGGCGGCCTGGTGGGGAGTATTATTCGTATCTCCACAGTCTCTCTGTCTGGGTGTTTGAGATGAAGCGGGAAATCGGACTCGAAGATCTCTGCAAAGCGGTCGATACCGAGTATCCGGACTTTTCATCGCAGGAAAAGCGACTCGTGTTCGCGTTCTGCCTCATGCGGGAATTCGCCCGTCGGCTGAATCGGCACAACGGCACATTGCCAGGTGTTCCCAGTTCTCGTCAGGAGCTCATTTTGTACTTCATCCAGCGGGCGGCGGCAATCTCGGGCTGATCAGCGCATCAGCTCATTTTGAAACGGTTTCTTCGGAAGCCGTTTTCTTTTTGCTTAATAAAAGAAAAGCGTGCAGGACCCTTGGCAATGAATGAAAAAATACGATACACTACTTTGGTAAAATATTGAAGAAATGCGTGTCTATGGAAGCGACGAAATCAAAGTTCGATGTGCGGGTGAAGCGGTCGAGTGCGGGTCTTGGTTTATATGCTTTTGAAACGATCAAGAAAGGCGCGACGATTATCGAGTATGTCGGCAATCGTGTTCCTCGGGAACGGGGAGATACGCTGCAGAACCGGTACATCTTCAATGTGAATTCGCGCATCGATATCGACGGGAGTCCGCGCTGGAATACCGCCCGGTATGCCAATCACTCCTGTCGTCCGAACTGTGAGGCGGTCGACCGACGCGGGCGCATCTTCATCGTCGCGCGTCGCGCCATCAAGGTCGGGGAAGAGTTGACCTATGATTACGGTAAGGAGTATTTTGAGGATATCATCAAGAAGGAGGGCTGCCGCTGCGTGAAGTGTGCGGGGAATCCGGTCCGATCCTGAAAGACTTTTTCACGAAGCTCTGATAGAATGGGAGAGTAATCTACTCTCCCTATTTCGTATTTCGCGTATGTCATCCCAGAAAAAACTCCGTATCGGCTGGTTCTCATTTTCCTGCTGTGAAGACAGTACGGTGATGTTTGCCGAATACCTGAACGATCACTATCAGGAATGGTTGCCGCTTCTCGATATCCGGTATGCCAAGGTGCTTCAGTCGAAGAACGTCATCGATCAGATGGATGTCGCTTTCGTCGAGGGGGCGATCGCGTCGCCGGAGCAGGAGGCCAAGCTGCTCGACATCCGTTCGAAAGCCACCAAGCTCGTCGCTATCGGGGCCTGTGCCAATATGGGTATGCCGTCTTGCCAGCGCAATCAGTTTCCGCCCGAAGTCGAGGAACAGATCCATTTTCTGCTGGAGCGCTTCCATTATGGGGAGAAGGCCAAGAAGCTCGATGAACTCGTGACAGTGGACGCGCGCGTGAACGGTTGTCCGATGCAGGAAGAAGTGTTCATCAAGGTCTTAAACGAAATGCTGGTCGAATTCGGTATCATCGAACCGAAGCCGGTAGCGGAAGGAGCGGCCTAGAGTGTCCCTATAACATATCCCTTTTCTAACAACAGCGTATGCATCAGGTATCAGAAATGAGCGCGTTCAGCATCAAGGAAATCACGAAGATCGAAGGATCGGCCGGACTCGAGGTCCTGATCGAGGATGGCAAGGTGACCTCGGTACAGTTCGCCATCAATGAGTACAAACGTTTCTTCACTCAGGCGATGGTGGGCAAGCCGATCATGGCGATCCCCCAGATGCTCGCCCGTATCTGCGGTACCTGCTCTAATGCGCATCTCATGGCGAGTATCGAAGCGGTCGAAAAGGGATTCGACCTCGAACCGACCGAACAGACGAAACTGCTTCGAACGCTCTCGTATCATGGACTCATCATCCGCGATCACGCACTGCACCTCTATATCTTCGTAGCACCGGATTTTTTCGGTAAGGATTCATTGCTTGCGTTCGACGAGAATGATCCGGCGCAGCATGATGTCTTGCACGACGCGTTCGCGATCAAGTCGGTCGGTAATCATCTCTCGATCCTCGCTGGCGGGCGGAGTGTGCACGCGCCGTTTCTTATGCCGGGCGGATTCGCCAAAGTTCCCGAGAAGGAGGAAATGGATAAATGCCTCGAAGAGCTCAAGGCGATCCGGCCGACCATACTCCGTTCGATCGAACTCTTCGCGAACTGTCCGTTTTCCTTTGTCCGCGAAACCGATTATATCGGCCTCAAATCCACGCCATTTTCCTATCTTGAGGGTGAGTTGTGGGATATGAATGGGAAAATTTGCGATGAGAGCGGATACAGGAGTCACCTTGAGCATGTCGTCATTCCGTACTCGCAGGCTTCCGGGTATACGTTCGACGGAAAGGTCTTCCGTGTCGGTGCACTGGCCCGGGTCAATCTCAATAAGGATGCTTTCCATCCGAATACGCTGCGGGATGCGGCCGAGGCTCTCAAGCGTTTTCCGTCACATGATGTCTACGACAACTGTCTCGCGCAGGCGATCGCGATTCTGCACTCCGTGGATGAGTCGATCGATATCCTTTCGAACACGACCTTCGTGAAGGAGGAGCTGCAACAGATCGTGCCGAGGGCGACGGTGGGTGTCGGTGTCGTCGAGGCGCCGCGCGGAACGCTGTATCATAAGTACGAGACGGACGAGAAAGGTATCGTCACGCACGGCGAAGTCATCGTCCCGACCGGACAGAATCAGATCACGATCGAGCAGGATCTCGGCAAATTCATCCAGGACAATCTCTCGATGGACCGCGATACGCTCGGTCTCGAATGCGAGAAGATCATCCGCGCCTATGATCCATGTATGAGCTGCGCCTCCCACTTCCTCAAACTCAAGATCCGCGAGATCTGATACGGATAAAAACTGCCCCGGCGTGATGTCGGGGCGGTTTTTCATTTCGGAGCGAATTCTTTGAGGATCGCGATAAGGGTGGGGAGGACGGTGTCGGTATCGCTGTCCATCGGGACGCCGATGATGCGGATGGTGATATGCGGACGGAGCTTGCGGACCAGCAGCAGATAGGAAGCGAGGTCGAAGTCATGGGTGGTGGCGCGCATCGCGTTGGCTTCGATTTCGTCGAGGCTGATTTCCCGTACGGTCTTGAGACCGGAAACGGTGTCGATCGCGACGAAATCCTCGCCGTCTCGGGGGAGGTCGAGCTCATTCGGATCGGTGAAACGGAATGTGTGTTCCGGCAGGGCTGAGTTGAGACGCGGCAGGAGAATGACGGGCAAGGCGTCTTGGGGAAGGTCCGGATTGCCGAAGATGTGGATGAGCATAGCGCTTGGTGGTATCGGGAATACTTTTCATCAGTATACCGGATAGGGCTTGTTTCGGGTAATGATCCTTTTTTATTCGTGTGAAAACGGTGTTATGGGTCGCATGGTCGATATGGAACGTAGTATCACGGCATCCTGATATATTTCGAATTCCCCTGTAAATCAGGGGAAAAGGGTGACATACTGAGCGTATGGAAAGGAACGAAACAACGCTGGTCGAAGAGAGTCTGGCGGGCGATGGAAAGGCTTTTGAGGAGCTCCTTTCACCGTATCTGCAGCCGATGTATTCATTCGTCCTCTCACTCACTCATGACGTCTTGATGGCGGAAGACGTGACGCAGGATACGTGTATCAAGATCTGGAAACATCTGACTCGTTTCGATTCGGAGAAAAGTTTCAAGACATGGATATTCGCTATCGCCAAGAATACCGCTTTCGACGCTCTGAAGAAAAAACGCGATTTGCCGTTCTCAGCTTTTTCTCAGGGAGAGGATGATGAGGTTGAGGAACCTTGGTCGGAACGCATTGCTGATGAATCACCTCTGCCTGATGAATTGTTGGCACGAGCCGATGCGGCGCAGTTCCTGGAACGGAAACTGCGGATGCTCCCGGAAGGTTTCCGACGGATTCTTTCTCTGCGGTATCGGGATGATTTTTCGCTTTCCGAAATAGCGGAAATACTCGGTGAACCGTACAATACCGTCAAGAGCCGGCATGGTCGGGCATTGTCAGGTCTGCGTCGGGTTTTCGAGAAGGACGCCTTGTCTGCGTCCGATTTTTCAGGAAAATCGTAATCAAAGTACGGTATATGGAACCATCACTCTCTTCAGTTTTTAAGTCACTTCCGGAAGCAGAAATGCCGACTGGTCTTTCGAGACGGATTTTTTCCGAGATAGATCGGATTCGTGAGCGGGAAATTCGCCAGGCGATTTTCATTTCTCGGACCCGTGTCGTCGTTTCGGGAGCGATGAGTCTTGTCGCGTTCTTTTTTGCGGGGTCGATGGTTCTCGGTTCGGAATTCGCGCAGTTATTTTCGCTGGTCGTTTCCGATGCCCTGATATTGACCGCGTACGGATGGGAATTTTTCTG
>JAYRFE010000064.1:0-3523 GCA_041908545.1 Candidatus Moraniibacteriota bacterium | reverse complement strand
TATCGGAGAGCCGCACTGCCTCACCTGCGGACGGAAGATCGAAAAACTTTCATCGGAAGAGATGCGTGAGTTGGTGCGTGAACGGATACGGAAAACGAAGCGGTCCGGGAGTCTCATCCTGACGGCCCCGGTCGTGCGGGGACGCAAGGGCGAGTACTATCAGCTCCTGTATGCCGCTCTCAACAAGGGTTTCGCGGAAATTTTTCTTGATGGTAAGCGGCACAGCCTGCGCGAACAGATCCTGCTTTCGAAGAATAAGAAGCATGATATCGATCTGATCGTCGACGAGATTCCTCTGGGGGAATTCAAGCAGTTTCCTGAGACGTCCGAGGAGCGTCTGTCGGAAGCGGTCGAGCGGGCACTTGAAGAGAGTGATGGATTGGTCAAGGTCATCCTTGGCGAGGAATCCACCTTGCTTTCATCCCGGTTCTCCTGTCCGTATGACGGGTTCTCCTATCCGGAAGTCGAACCGAGACTGTTCTCATTCAATTCTCCCTATGGCGCTTGTCAGACTTGCAACGGTCTCGGAACGAAGCACTTTTTCGGGGATGATCCCTGTGAGACTTGTCGGGGATCACGCTTGCGGGAAGAGGCCCTGCATATCCTGATCGGTGGGAAGAATATCGTCGAGATCACGGCACTGCCGACCGGTGATGCGGAGCGGTTTTTAGCCATGCTCGAGCTTTCACCGCGGGAACAGCAGATCGCCTCGGTCGTCCTGCGCGAGATAGGGAGCCGGTTGCGTTTCCTCCTGAATGTCGGGCTTGATTATCTGACGCTTGATCGGCGGGCGAATACGCTTTCGGGCGGTGAGGCGCAGCGTATCCGTCTCGCGTCCCAGCTCGGAAGCCAGTTGGTGGGGGCGCTTTATGTACTCGACGAACCGACGATCGGGTTGCATAGTCGTGATAATGATCGTCTCATCGAAACCCTGAAAAACCTTCAGGCGTTGGGGAATACGATCCTGATCGTCGAACATGATGAAGATACGATTTACGCGAGCGACTATCTGGTTGATATCGGACCGGGTGCCGGGGTGCATGGAGGGGATGTCGTGGCCTCCGGTTTCCTTGAAGAACTGTTGACTGCGAAAAAGAACGATTCCGGGTCATTGACCCTGGCATACCTCCGTGGAGAGGAGAAGTTTCCGGTTCCGGAAATCCGTCGGCAGAAGGACAAAGGTGCTCTCCGGATACGCGGAGCCCGGCTTTTTAATATCCAGGACATGGATGTCGACGTGCCGCTCGGGCGTTTCATCTCGGTGACCGGCGTATCCGGTTCCGGGAAATCGACATTCCTGTACGATATCCTTCATAAGAATCTCCAGGCCCGTTTCGATCGGCGCTATAAATCCAATGAGACGTTCCACTGCAAGAGTTTTACCGGGAGCGAATACCTTTCGCGGGTGGTGCTGATAGATCAGTCGCCTATCGGTCGGACGCCGCGTTCGAATCCGGCGACCTATACCGGCGCCTGGACGCATGTGCGCGACCTGTTCGCTTCGACGGAAGAAGCGCGGGTGCGTGGGTGGCGTGCCGGACGCTTCTCTTTCAATCGTCCGGGTGGACGCTGTGAAACCTGTGAGGGCAACGGCTTTATCGCTGTCGAGATGCACTTCCTTCCGACCGTGTATGTCCCTTGTGACGTGTGTGATGGGAAACGTTTCACGAAGGAGACGCTCGAAGTGAAATACAAGCACAAACATATCGCCGAAATACTCGATATGACGATCGAGGAGGCGTATGCGTTTTTTCATGAGATTCCGGCGATCGCGGACCGACTGAGAACCTTGAATGAAGTCGGACTCGGCTATCTCAAGCTCGGACAGTCGGCGACGACGCTTTCGGGCGGTGAGGCGCAGCGGGTCAAGATCTCCTCGGAACTGTATCGGCAGCAGATCGAACGGACCATTTATCTCCTGGACGAGCCGACGATCGGACTGCACTATGCCGATGTGAGAAAACTGGTGGAAATACTCGATCGTCTCGTCGCCAAGGGGAATACGGTCGTGACGATTGAGCACAATATGGACTTCATCAAGTCTTCCGACTATATCATCGACATCGGCCCTGAAGGAGGGTCAGGCGGCGGCAAGGTGATCGCGACCGGAACGCCGGAAGAAGTGGCATTGAAGACCGGAACGCATACGGGGCAGTATCTGAGAAAGGCACTGAAGAGATGAGTGAGATAGAAGACAGCAGGGGTAGACCGGTCCGGATCCGTCGTCGTCGCGGGCTGCGGAGTCTTCGTCTGGTGGTGGCGCATGACGGACAGGTGACGGTCACTGCTCCGCGTCTGGCACCGCTTTTTCTGATCCGTCGTTTCCTCGCGAATCAGGAGGCCTGGATAACGGAGGCTCAGACCCGTTTTCGGGATGCTGGGCATGCGCCACGGCTTCCGGCGGCAGAAGCACATGAACGGTTTCTCGCTCATCGTGAGGCGGCTCTGGCGCTCGTGCAGCGGTATCTCGCCGTCCTGAATGCGAAGGGGGAGTGGTCCTACACGACACTTACCATCCGGGATCAGCGGACGCGCTGGGGGAGCTGTTCGGCTCAGGGCGCTTTGTCCTTCAATTATCGTCTGGTCTTCCTGCCGCCGCGTCTGGCGGAATACGTCGTTGCTCACGAGCTCTGTCATCTCCGTGAACATAATCACAGTCCGCGTTTTTGGGCACTACTCGAAACAGTTCTGCCAGGCGCTTCCCTGCGGCGACAGGAACTTCGTGATCATCCGTTGCTTGAGAGCGGAACGGAGTGAAACAGGAAGAACAACAAAAAAAAGAACAGCCCGGTGAGTGGGCTGTTGTGACGGTAGGGGATTCAATCGGCGGGCTCCGGGGTGAATCCGGAGAGGCGTCCTTGTCGGAGGAGTCCGGCGAAAGAAGAAGTCGCTGTCTCGGACTTTCTTGTGGATGGCGACTTGTCTCGAGGACTCGTGGCCCGTTGCGCTCTGATCTTGCGGGCATTGAGCACTGTCGTGACGAGCGGGCGAATCCGCCGAAACCAGAAGCTGTAGGTTTCTTTGGTTCTATAATAGAAGATGCCACGTGCGTGCATGACGCTCGCGAATGCCGCGTTGAAGTCTTGGGCGCTTCCGGCATCGAGTAGCTCGAGAACCGCATCCCGGAGTTCGGTATTGCTGAAATCGAGTGTTTTTGGCTTCTTTTGTGCCATTCTTGAATCCTTTCTTGCTAGAATGAACTGATTTATATTATACTACTAATCTATAATTTAGTCAATATATGCTGAAAATCCCGTGGACCCACCGATACGATCTCGCTTCGTGGCGTCAGGAAACCGGACTGCTTCCGGAGTGTCCGGGCGTGTATTTCTTCTTGGATGCTACGGACGAGATCCTCTATATCGGCAAGGCGACCTCGCTCCGGGATCGGGTACGGAGCTATTTTTCCGGGGATATGTTCGAGACGCGCGGACCGAAAATCGTCCTCATGCTGGAGCGGGCTCGGTCGATCGCCTACCGTGAGACGGATTCCGTGCTTGAGGCCCTGCTCCTCGAGTCCCGG
>JAYRFE010000063.1:0-13742 GCA_041908545.1 Candidatus Moraniibacteriota bacterium | reverse complement strand
GTGATACAATCGACGCGTAAGCAGGTCGAGAAGTTGATCAGTACGATTCAGAGCGGCAAGAGCAATCTTACGAACAGTTCGGTCGCGGAAATCGCTCAGCCGACAACGGCTTCGTCGTCACTGCCGGCACTTGAGACTCCCATCGAACCGAATGCCTCATCTTTGACTGGACCGACCCCGTAGGATCATCGGAAAACACGGTAAGGCTCTCTCTTCCGCTATGGCAGGAGAGAGCTTTTTTGTGCGTGGGGATTATCCGGAAAACGAGGATTTGAAGAAAAGGTTCCTGTCGGGATTTCATGGTGAAGATTTTGATCCTAGTCCCATATTCGGAGACGATGATTTCGGGTTTCGAGGTCCCTCCGGAATATTTCTGTTTTTGAGCATTTTTCAGCCGGAAAAACACTCTTTTTTGAGCGCTGAGAGTGATTTGGGAACTAGTCTTTCATTTTCCTTGACAGGATTCATTTGATTGTCTATGATGAATCTTGCTGCCACGAAAAGGGCTTTTTTGTTTACCAGTACGGAAGCGAGTGACTTGTGCTGAAATGCAGAGCGGACAGACGTTCCCATTTCCGCAGAAGCGCCTTGACAATTCATGTGTCTTTTTCAGGTGTCTCCTCCCGACAGGTATTGCGGAATCGGCCGGTGACGCTCTGAAATAGTCAATCATATCGTCAGCAACACGATGGCGATATGATCAGTGTATGTAAGGTCAAATGCAATGAAACGAACAACAGGTGGTGGAAAAGCAAATATTTTCCACCGTTAACCGGTTGTCCGTGAGGACCCGATTCGTCGGGGACTTGCGGACAATGGAAAAAAGAGAAGGTTACTAACGCATGGTGTGGATGCCTTGACTGAAGCAAGCGATGAAGGACGTAGGAGGCTGCGAAAAGCCTCGGGGAGCTGTCAACCAAGCTGTGATCCGGGGATATCCGAATGAGGAAACTCCTCTGGCTTTACGCCGGAGATCGTACTCTGAATACATAGGGGTACGAAGCGCACCCTGGGAATTGAAACATCTCAGTACCAGGAGGAATAGAAATCAATAGAGATTCCGAGAGTAGTGGCGAGCGAAATCGGAAAAGCCTAAACCAAAGAGCTTGCTCTTTGGGGTTGCAAGGCTCACGTACTCGTTTGATCGGGGTTTGTCGATTTTTCTTAGCAGAACAGTCTGGAAAGACTGACCAAAGGGGGTAATAGTCCCGTATGCGAAAAGAAAGATTGCCAGATGCGTGGGTTCTTAAGTAGGGCGGGGCCGGAGAAACCCCGTTTGAATCCGGGAGCACTAACTCCCAAGGCTAAATATTGCTTCAGATCGATAGTGAACTAGTACCGTGAGGGAAAGGTGAAAAGCATCCCGATAAGGGAGGTGAAATAGAACTGAAACTCCATGCTAACGAAGAGTTGGAGCCCTGACGCAAGTCGGGGTGACAGCGTGCTTTTTGCAGCACGATCCAACGAGTTAGTTCTGCGCGGCTGTCTAAGGGGTGAAGAGCTCTGGAGACACAGTGAAAGCGAGCCTGAATAGGGCGTTTGGAGCATGCACGAAGAATCTGTATCGGTATGGATTTTTCGTGCATGCTCCCAGGTCGCGTGGACTAGACCCGAAGCCAGACGAGCTACACATGAGCAGGGTGAAGCGTCAGTAAAATGACGTGGAGGCCCGAACCCACTAGTCGTTCGACTCTAGGGGATGACTTGTGTGTAGGGGAGAAATTCCAATCGAGTTTGGCAATAGCTGGTTCTCTCCGAAATAGCTTGAGGGCTAGCGTCCGGACAAATATACCCGAGGGGTAGAGCTACTGGATGAGGTGTCGCCGTAAGGTAGGCTCTTCAACCAAACTCCAAATACTCGTGGTACGTACCCGGGCAGTCAGTATTACGGGGCTAAGCTCGTAGTACAAAAGGGAAACAGCCCAGACCGTCAGCTAAGGTCCCGAAATCTTTGCTCAGTGGGAAAGGCAGTGAAGGCTCTTAGACACTTAGGAGGTTGGCTTAGAAGCAGCCACCCTTTAAAGAGTGCGTAATAGCTCACTAATCTAGAGCCTTTGCGCCGATAATGTAACGGGGCTCAAGCAAAGTACCGAAGCTACGGATTGCATCGTAAGATGCAGTGGTAGGAGAGCGTCCCATACGCGCTGAAGCGGGAGGGTAACCGACCGTCGAGTGTATGGAAGTGAGAATGTTGGAATGAGTAACCGCAAGGCAGGTGAGATCCCTGCCCGCCGAAAATCCAAGGTTTCCTGGGCTATGGTGATCATCCCAGGGTGAGTCGGTCCTAAGGCGAGGCTGAAAGGCGTAGTCGATGGACAAGAGGTTAATATTCCTCTACTGCGTATATATTCGATGGAGTGACGCATCTCTGTACTTCTTGCCCCTTATTGGATTGGGGTTTAGGTCTTGAGGATGTCATATAGGCAAATCCGTATGACAATAATCCGAGAGATCCGACGATTCCGGTAGCGATACCGGGAAAGAAGAGGGAGCGGGGTGCCAGGAAAAGCTTCTCAGGTTCGTATATACGTAACCGTACCGCAAACCGACACAGGTGGATTGGTCGAGAAGACTAAGGCGAACGGGAGAGTATTCGTTAAGGAACTAGGCAAAAAAGCTAGGCGTAAGTTTGCAATATGCCTTGCCGGTTCTCTTCGGAGAGTCGGCCGCAGCGAAAGTTTTCCAAGCGACTGTTTACCAAAAACACAGCTCTCTGCAAACCCGTAAGGGGAAGTACAGGGGGTGACACCTGACCAGTGCTAGCTCGTTAACGGGAGCGGTTCACGCCAATCCCCGAAGCGCTAGTGAACGTCGGCGATAACTATAATCGTCCTAAGGTTCCGGAAATTTCCTCGGAAGTTTTCGGAAGGACTGGGACGGTTATAGGAATGTGTGAAGAAATGTGGAAGAAAAGGAAAAGTAATTGCTTCTTTCGGAGAAATCCGGAAGGTCCGAAAATACTTAGCCATATGCTGGAAAATCTGGAGTATCTGATGATACTATGGTAAAATTATTCCATAGAAATATGGAAGAGTGATGCCGAGTGAAAAATCAATCAGTGTGTCTCGCTTTAATCGTGAGACGCCAGACAATCAGCAGGAAAGACTGAAGACCGTTGGCTGGGTCATCGGGTATGTGGATGGGGAAGGATGTTTTTCAGTGAGTCTGCTCAGGAATACCACCACGAAAAGTGGTTGGCAGACATTTCCGGAGTTTGTGGTGACACAAAGCGGAAAGAGTAAGGCTTCATTGGAAATATTGCGAGATTTCTTCGGATGCGGGAAGATATTTGTGAATCGACGGTATGATAACCACCGAGAGCACATCTATCGATACTGTGTCCGATCACAAGAGGAACTTCGCGAAAAGATCATTCCTTTCTTTATGGAAAATCCGCTCCGAACCGCCAAGCAAAAAGATTTCGAGCATTTTTCTTTTATCCTCAATCAGATGAGACTCAAGCGACATCTGACGGAGACTGGTATGCATATGATTGCCAGAAGGATTGAGAAAATGAATCACAAGAAAGCTTCCCGGTTTTTAGAATCCTCAGAGACCAAATGCTAAGCGCGTAATCGATACGTGAAAAGAGAGTCCGTGCTCATCGGCGACGATGAGAATAACACTACAGAGCGAAATTCCTTGACAGGTAAGTTCTGTCCCGCATGAAAGGTGTAACGATTTGGAAACTGTCTCAACGAACATCCCGGTGAAATTGCAATGACGGTAAAGATGCCGTCGACCTGCAGCAAGACGAAAAGACCCCATGGAGCTTTACTATAACTTGGTATTGACTTAAAGTTTTTGTTGCCGAGCATAGGTGGAAGACTTTGAAGCGCCCCTTCCGGGGGGCGTGGAGTCGACAATTGGAATACCACCCTGCAGAGATTTTAATTCTAACCTGCCGCCGTAATCCGGCGGGGGGACAGTGCCTGGCGGGTAGTTTGACTGGGGCGGTCGCCTCCTAAAGAGCAACGGAGGCGTTTACTAAGGTTGGCTAGGTCCGGATGGAAATCGGGCCGATAGCGCAAAAGCACAAGCCAGCTTTACTGAGAGACCGATCAGTTAATCAGTTACGAAAGTAGAATTTAGTGAACCGACCATCACTCGTAGGAGTGTGGAAGATCATCAGATAAAAGTTACCCTGGGGATAACAGGCTGATCTTGCCCAAGAGTCCATATCGACGGCAAGGTTTGGCACCTCGATGTCGGCTCATCGCATCCTGGGGGTGGAGAAGCTCCCAAGGGTTTGGCTGTTCGCCAATTAAAGCGGTACGCGAGCTGGGTTCAAACCGTCGTGAGACAGGTTGGTTTCCTATCTGCTGTGGGCGTGTGTGACTTGAGAGAGCTCTTTCCTAGTACGAGAGGACCGGAAAGAACAAACCTCTGGTGTACGAGCTGTTCCGCCAGGAGCACTGCTCGGTAGCTATGTTTGGGTAGGATAACCGCTGAAAGCATCTAAGCGGGAAGCCAAACTCAAGATAAGGTCACGGTTCTGATTTATCAGAACAAGATTCCCTGGAAGATGACCAGGTCGATAGGCCGCAGGTGGAAGCGTGGTGACACGTTAAGCCGAGCGGTACTAATGAAATCTAATGACTATTTCTCTTTTTTCTTTCGGTTAATGGTGGAAAGTATTTGGCAGAGGCTAAGTGCTTCCTCCTGATAGGAGTTTTAGTGCGTGACAATACGTGCACAATTGACACAAGACACAGACAATTTTGGAAGGCGCCGTTCTCGGTGCTTCTAGCGGAGTGGGTCCACCCGATCCCATCCCGAACTCGGCAGTTAAGCGCTCCAGCGCCGATGGTACCTCGCGCGAGCGGGGGAGAGTAGGTCAGTGCCGAGAACAGCGTCTTTCAAAATCATTCCAAGTCCCGGCGTTCTGCGCTGGGGTTTTTCGTTTATGGTATACTGCGTGTACAGGAAGTGAAAAATCTCATTTTTTCGGTGTATGGCGAGTTCCCGGATACTTAAGCAGATGACGATTTCGTTCGGGTATTTTGTTTTTTTCGGCGTGGTTTTTTTCGGCGTGTACTATTTGTTCATCCGGGTGCCTCCAACCTGTACCGATGGAAAACAGAATCAGGATGAAATGGGTATCGACTGTGGGGGAATATGCGCCAATCAGTGCGAGTTGCCTCTGAATGCCAAGGATATCGTGACACGTGAGGCGGCATTCGTACCGGCGGGTCAGGGCAGTTATGATGTCTTGGCGAGAATCTATAATCCGAATGATATCGCGGGAGCATCGCAGTTTTCCTACAAACTGGCTCTTCGGGATTCTGCGGGCAATATGCTTGTCGAGAAGTCGGGAACTTCTTTCATCCTGCCGCAGGAAACGAAATACCTTTTTGAATTTCATTTGTCCACGCAGACACGGCCAGCCAAAGCGACACTTGAGATTTCAGAAGTTTCCTGGGAACGTTTCCGGGGTTATACGGAACGGCCACGGGTCATGGTAGTCAAACAATCCTACGAACGTATCCAATCCGGTCCGGGTTATGGAGCGGCCACGGGTCTGGTGGTCAATGAAAGTCAATACGATTTTCGTTCATTGCTCGTGAAGGTCGTCCTGCGTGATGTCTCCGGTCATCCGATCGCCATCAACTCGACGGAGATGCTGACTATGCCCTCCGGGGGTCAGCGGGATTTCCGTCTTATTTGGCCGACGGCTTTCCCTGGCGAAGTGAAAAATGTCGAGATGTTCGTGGACGCCGATATATACCATTCAGAAAATTTCATCAGACAGTCCTCGTCGACTACGCCGTTCTAGACCATATAAAGATCATCGCGTATGAGTCGGAAGAAATTTTTCTATCTGAGCGCCGTCGTCTTCCTCCTGATCGGCGTCATCGGATCAGGATTGATTTCAGCGTTTCTCGGTGTGGAGCATATCCGAACCCTTTTTTTAGTGGTGCTTGTCTGGTCTCTTTTCGGTGTGCCATCGGTTCTGTGCCTCATACTCGCTCTCTTCGCGCATTCGGCCGAACCGTTCGTTGAGCGGCGGAGCAATGTCTCCTGGTCCGCTTCGTTCATCGCTCTTTTGGGATTGATCGGTATCATCGCGCTTCTCATTCATTTTTCCGCACTTTTTCTTTTCTGATGTCTCGACGTCTCTTCCAGTTCGATTGGGTACTCTTTTCCGCCATGCTCCTTCTGATCGGGATAAGCTTGTTGATCCTTTCAAGTCTTTCCTCTTCCGGCGGAACGAATTATTTCCTCAAACAGGGGATTTTCGCCGCGTTGGGAATCGGGGTGATGTTCTTTGTCGCCTTTTTGGATTATCGGCATATCGAGCGGGCCAGTACCCCTCTTTATTTTGCGATGCTCGGTGTTCTCGGTGTGCTCCTCGTAGTCGGTTCGACGGTTCGGGGAACCTCCGGATGGTTGTCATTCGGCATCTTTCAGATACAGCCGGTTGAATTCGCCAAAATTGTCCTGATCCTTTTTCTTTCGAGCTTCATCCGAAAGAAAACGACCGAACTCGGTGAGTGGACGCGTATCATTGCTTCATTGTTCCTTTCGGCGGCCATGATTTTTCTGGTTCTGAAACAACCGGATCTCGGATCGAGCCTGGTCCTGATGGCGATCTGGATGGGGATGATCCTGGTCGCCGGCTTGCGTCTCTCCCACATGCTCACGCTCGTGCTGTTGGGGAGCTGTTTGGTGGTTGGTGCCTGGTTCCTCCTGGCTCCCTATCAGAAGGACCGTATCAACACCTTCCTTCATCCGGAACGCGATCCGAAGGGAAGCGGGTACAACGTGCTCCAGTCGATGGTGGCGGTCGGATCGGGCGGCATGCTCGGGAAGGGAATCGGACACGGCTCGCAATCACAGCTCGCCTTCCTTCCGGAGCGGCATACGGATTTTATCTATGCGGTCGTGGCTGAGGAGCTCGGGCTTGTCGGTGCCTGGCTCGTCCTGATTCTCTATGGGATCATTCTCTATCGGATTCGTCAAATTGCCGATTTGGCGAGCGACAATGCCGGGTATCTGCTTTCTGTCGGAGCACTGATTCTTTTTGTGACTCATATCGCGATCAATATCGGTATGAATATCGGAGTCCTACCGGTGACCGGACTTCCGGCCCCGCTTCTTTCTTATGGAGGGAGCTCCCTTCTTGCTTTTTGTGTCATGATCGGATTGCTGCAGAGCGTCTACCGCCATCAGCGTGACAGCGCGGACAGTCGTATTTCACTGGAGCGAAACCTGCTGAGTCGGTGACAGCTGAGAAGAATGCCTTCTGAGATCCGTATCCCTCCGGTTTTGAGCGTATTCTTTGATATTATATTATACCATAATTTGTATAAATTTGCAATACTTTTCGATTGACGATGCCTCTTTTTTTTGGTATCTTTTATGAAGCTTTAAGACAGCTTTTTCCTTTTTATGAGATATTTGCTCATCGCTCAGGCAGTGGTTTCCCTCCTTTTGGTGGTTTCTATCCTTCTCCAGAATCGCGGTTCGGGACTTGGTTCGACATTCGGGTCTGATTTCGGAGGATATTATACGAAACGGGGCATTGAGAAATTTCTCTTCTACGCTACGATCGTGTTGGCGGTCGTTTTTCTCGCCGTTTCGGCGATGAATGTCTACTTCTCATCCGGGAGAGGAATATGAAATCTTGTGCCGTGGCTCAGGGGGACCTGGAGGGAGGGATTTAATCCGTAATACGACGAGTATCTCACTTTTTACGAACATTCAGCGGGTGTTTCGTCAGGGCGTCAGGAATGTTTTCCATGCGCTTGGTTTTTGGGAAAAGACGTTCATCGTCGGATTGTCGTTCGTCGCCATCGGGGTATTCCTGTATTGGGTGAGCGCACTCTATATGGCGAATACCCGCGAAGTTCCTGAGTACGGAGGTCGGTACCGGGAAGGCATTGCCGGTCAGCCACGGTACATCAATCCGATTCTTTCCCAGACGAGCGATGCGGATGCGGATCTGGTCAAGCTCGTCTTTTCGGGTTTGTATACTCATGATAATGAAGGGCGATTGAAGCCGGAGGTGGCTGAATCTTCGGAGGTTTCCGAGGATGGAAAGATGTATACGATCAAGCTCAGACAGGGAGTGTTCTTTCATGACGGCACCGAAGTGACGGCCGATGACGTCGTATTCACCGTTCAGGCGATACAGAATCCGGCAAACAAGAGTCCGCTCAGACAGAATTGGCAGACGGTAGATGTCCGGGCGACGGATCGCTATGCGGTTGTCTTCGAGCTCAGAAAACCGTATTTCGGTTTCCTTGAAAACCTGACTGTGGGCATTCTCCCGAAACATCTCTGGTCTGAGATCAGTCCGGATCGTTTCCTGCTCGCCGATTATAATCTGGTTCCGATCGGATGCGGACCATACCGTTATGTCGATGTCACCAAAGATTCGAACGGGGATATTCTGGAATACGAATTGCGCGCTTTTGAGAAGTTCTTTGAGGGTGCTCCGTATATTTCGCAGTTCGTACTTCGTTTTTATCCAGACGAGGAAACCTTGATCGACGGGTATTTGCGGAAGGAAGTATCCGGCATGCAGGGTATTTCCGCCGAAGGGACATTCCGGCTGGGAGAACGAAAAAGTACGGTGATACGGGAAATCAGGATTCCACGTTCATTCGCCGTTTTCTTCAATCAGACAGAGAGTATCCCGTTGGCATTCGATGAGGTTCGGGAAGCGCTGAATCGCGGCACCGACCGGCAGGCGATCATCAGGGATCTGCTGGGCGGACGAGGAACGGAAGCCTTGGGACCGTTTCTTCCCTTCATGGATGAATATGCTTCGGACTTGGCGTGGCCGGTCTACGACAGAGATGGGGCGAATCGTCTTCTGGATGAGAAGGGTTGGAATCGGAACGCGGAAGGTATCCGCGAAAAGAACGGAGTCCTTCTTCGTATCGATCTGGTCGTTCCCGATTGGCCGGAACTCACGAAAACCGCTGAACTTCTCAAGACGCAGTGGCAGTCCCTTGGTGTCGGTCTAGATATCATCGTGATGAGTCCGGGAGACCTTCAGCGCAATGTGGTGCAGACCAGAGGGTATCAGGCCCTGTTGTATGGAGAACAACCGATGCTCGATCAGGATCCGTATTCTTTCTGGCATTCGAGTCAGAAGCGGGAATCGGGTCTCAATCTCGCGCTTTTCGATAATACCGGTGCCGATGAGGCTTTGGTGGCGGCACGAGAGACGCTTGATGATGGGGAGCGGCGTTCTTTGTATTACGATTTTCAGGCGACCTACCTCGCTGAAATGCCGGCACTCTTCCTCTTCAGTCCTTCCTATCTTTCCGTCACGGACGGGAGCGTGGGCGGTATGAATATCGAAAGAATGAATGCGTCGAGTGATCGTTTCAGCGATGTGAGTCGATGGTACGTGAAGACGCGACGGGTGTGGGAATGAATAGGTGCGTGTACAGGATTCTTGCCCTGAAAGGTGGGGCGTTGGCGAGGAGGAATTTTTAGACAAGGCAGAAATGATACGCTACAATAGGGAAATAAATGAGAAGCATCCGTATGACACATCCGCTCGACACGTATAATTTCCGCCAGATGATACTTGACAGTCCTGATCAGTTCATGGTAGGATTCAAAATCGCTCAAGATATCAAGCTTCCCGGTACATTCAAGTCGGTGATGATTTCCGGTATGGGAGGGTCGGCTTTGCCGGGAAATCTCTTCCGAGTATACCTCAGCGATCTCGCTCGTCGGGAGAAGATATCCGGCCAGAGGGTCGGCATATTTCAGAATCGTTTCTACGGTCTTCCGTACGAGAGTTTTGATGAATGTCTCAATTTCATCTGTTCGTATTCGGGGAATACCGAAGAGACGATCGCCGCCTTCGAGGAAGCGATCGAACATCGGTTGCCATGTGTCGGTTTTTCGAGCGGCGGTCGGGTCGAATCCCTGTGCCGAGAGCACGGTATTCCTCACGTGAGCATGCCGATTCCCGTCGAGGGGTTTCAGCCACGTATGGGGACGGGATATTTCATCGGAGCGATGTATCAGGTCCTGGTGAATCAGGGTATGGTGCCGGATACGACGGATGAGATGCTCCGTTCCGCGGAATCGCTCAAGGCAAAACTTGCGGAATACGAAGAATCGGGACAGGCTCTTGCCAAGAAACTCGTCGGTACGACTCCGGTGATCTACAGCACGGTCCGTTACAAGAGCGTCGCGATGATCTGGAAAATCAAGATCAATGAGAATGCCAAAACACCGGCCTTCTGGAATTTCTTTCCGGAGCTGAATCATAATGAAATGGTGGGGTTCACCTTGCCACAAGCCAAGTTTGCAGTCGTCATGCTTCAGGATCCGGATGATCATCCGAAGAACAGGAAACGGTTCGAGGTGACGGCGGGGCTTCTGCGGGAGAAGGGTGTTGCGGTCGAGGTGGTGGAAATGCCGGGAGAGACGGTTTTCGAGAGGATGTTCGGTTCGATCCTGATCGCGGATTTCGCATCGTATTATCTCGCGCTCGAGTACGGGCAGGACCCGACGCCGGTCGATATGGTGGAGCAATTGAAAAAGATGTTATAGGACGGATCGGAGTATTTTTTCGGGGATATGGTGGAATCGGTAGACACGCTAGCTTCAGGTGCTAGTGGTAGCAATACTGTGAGAGTTCGAGTCTCTCTATCCCCACAATGCGTTTGTCGAAGCATCTATTCAAGGATGCGGAACGATCTACAAGAGCATGCGTAATCTTTTTTACTTCGCGTGATACCGTTCTCAGTCTTCGGGATTGAGGAGATATCAGGCATAAACCAAGAGTATATGGTACCAAGTACCCCAAACAATCGCGGGCAAAAATTTGCTCCGCGTCGTGCGCCGTTTCAAAATGGCGCATCGAAACGGTCGACAAGCCCTGTTCGTCAGGCTGGATCACCGAATAAGACCGAGTCGGTTATCGGTTCATTCGAGGGCATTATCGCCCGTGAACAATCGAGTCGTGAGCGGACGAATCGCTATTATCCGTCTGAGGGTCAGGCAAGCGGGACCGGAACAGTGCGTCCTCCGCGAGTGTATCACGCCGCCCCTACCAGACCTGCCAAGGCGGTGCGAACCGCTGTTTCGACTCATTCGAATCAGAAGAATACGGGAACGGTAAAACGGGCGGTCTCGTCGCCGAATCAGAAACCGACAAAAAAACCTGGCCAGGGCCAGGGACGTCAGAGCGGAGGAGGACGGCGCTCATCCGGTGGTGGCCGCGGATTCCGTAATCCCGAACCGCAGTTCATGAAGAAGCGTGAGGGTGGCAATGTGCCGGCTATCGATCCGAAGGTGCTGCGCATCATTCCGCTCGGTGGACAGGAGGAAGTCGGACGAAACATGACCGTGTTCGAATACGGAAACGATATCGTCATCATCGATATGGGCATGCAGTTTCCGGAGGAAGATATGCCAGGTATCGACTATATCGTGCCGAATGTCGATTATCTTAAGGGGAAGGAGCAGAATATCCGGGGCGTACTGTTTACGCATGGGCATCTCGATCATATCGGGGCCGCGCCGATCCTCTTGAAGCAGCTCAAGTATCCGACGATCGTCGGACGTGACTTCACGCTTGCGCTTCTGCAGCGGAAGGTGGAGGATCAGGACAAGGGAGCTTCCAAGCAACTCAAGATGATCCGTGTGAAATCACTCGATGACAAACTTCGACTCGGCGCGTTCGAAGTCCGCTTCTTCGAGGTGGAACATTCGATCATGGATGCCATGGGTATCGCTTTGGTGACGCCGAACGGCTCCATCATCCATCTCGGGGACTGGACGATCACCAATGATCCTGTCGATCCTAAAGCGAGCGATATCGGCTATAATCATCTTGAAAACCTTCCGAAACCGACGATTCTCATGCTGGAGAGTCTCGGTGCGACCAAGAAAGGTCTGCCGCCTTCGGAAACGGAAGTTCATACCAATCTTCAGAATCTCATTCGAAGCGCTCCTGGACGCATCATTATCGGGACTTTCGCCTCGCAGGTCAGGCGCATCGCCTATCTTATCGAGTATGCCGAGCGTATGGGCAAGCGGGTCGCGCTCGAGGGATACAGTATGAAGATGAACATCGAGGTGGCCAAAGAACTCGGATACCTCAAGGCGAAACCGGAGACGCTTATCACGGTAAATGATATCCATAAGTATCCGGACAATCAGATCGTCATCATCTGCACCGGCGCGCAGGGCGAGTCCAATGCGGTTTTGTCGCGTATCGTGACGGATAATCATCGTTTCATCAAACTGCAGAAGAACGATACGATCGTGTTTTCCTCTTCGGTCATTCCGGGGAATGAGCGCAGCATCCAGCGTCTGAAGGACAATCTGTATCGGAAATGCGACAATGTCATCCATTCCGATATCATGGAGATCCATATCGGCGGACACGGTACGATCTGGGAAATCGAGAAGATTCTCCGGGCGGCCAAGGCTGATTACGTGATGCCCGTGTACGCGAATCACTATTTCCTCGTCGAGGCTGCCAAGATCGCCGAGCGCATCGGATACTCCGAGAAGCAGGTCTTCGTGCTCGATAACGGGCATATCCTCGAAGTTCCGGAAAAGGAAAAGGGTCTCCCTTTCATCCGGAAGGAGAAGGCCGATACGAATTATGTCTTCGTCGACGGACTCGGTATCGGCGATATCGGACATGTCGTTCTGCGTGACCGTCAGATGCTCTCGGAAGACGGCATGGTGGTCATCATCGTCCTGATCGAGAACAAGAGCAAGAAAGTGCTTGGGAACATCCAGATCATTTCGCGCGGGTTCATCCATGTGAAGGAGAATTTCGATCTGGTCAATGAGACGAAACGCAAGGTGCAGGATATCATCAAGAAGAATACCGCTCCCGGCATGCAGTTGGACTGGGAGAATGTCCGGATGCAGATTCAGGACAACATCGGCCAGTTCCTCTTCACCAAGACCGAGCGTCGCCCGATGGTCCTCCCGGTCGTGACGGAGGTATAGTCCGCTTGTGAGGTGGTTCTGAAGATGGAGTCAGATCAATTAAAAATCCCTGATAAAAACCAGGGATTTTTAATTGAGTTCTATTCAGCTTTAGTCTATCTATGGAGCGATCTCTCTCCAGTTGTAGTTGCACTTCCTCGTTCCCGGACAGACAAGAGTCATGCCATCGCAGCCGGTCGGGACACCGGTATCCTGAGTCACCTCCGGACAGTAGGTATCAGTGACAGTTTTGGCGGCGGCGATCGAGCATGTGTTCGGGATACAGGTGACGGTCACCCGAGGGGATTTGGTGACCCCGAGATAGGAGACATTGAAGGTTTCGTCCCCGTTCACATAGCGGGCATTGAGGACGCCGGTCGGAGAGAAGTAGATGGCATCCTTCGGGGCATTTGTCTCCGTCCAAGTCGCGGATCCGGTGACATCGACTCCGCCTGTGCAGGCGCCGGTTCCTGCCTGATAGAAACAGGCTTTGAGCGTCGTGCTCGGGGGTCCGGAAGCGACGGTGAAGTTTCCGGAACGATTGAGAGTGCTTGAGCAGCTGTTTTTGCAAATCGCGAGATCGCAGAGGGCATCCGATGGCGCGACGGTCGAGCTGCAGCCACCGCAGGTGATGGTTCCAGGAATGGTCATACCGCAGGCGTTGGCCGGACCGCTGCAAGCGCTTCCGAGAGGGATATTGGCCGGTGCCACCGCACTGCAACCACTACAGCCGATAACTCCGGAGTTCGTCGAACCACAGTTATTCGCCGCGGAAGTACAGGCAGTCCCGTATCCGGATGGAAGAGCGGGAGCGC
>JAYRFE010000062.1:0-5214 GCA_041908545.1 Candidatus Moraniibacteriota bacterium | reverse complement strand
TTTACGACTCCTCAAGAATCAGACGCCGCTCGAATCCTCCCCGCTCTTCCCGTTTTTTCTTCTGAAGAGCCACGATATCCTCAAGCGCCCAGCCCTGCTCCTTCAGTATCGCGGTAATCACCTCGAAAACATCCGCCATTTCCTCCTGAGAAGGGTTTTCCAAAAACTCCGAAACTTCTTCCAGGAGCTTCTCCTCCAGTTTCTGACGATATTCCTCATCTGTCGCGATATGCCATGCTGCCCGTTGCCCTTTCGCTTCGATGATGCCGATGATACGATCACGCACCAATTTATCAAAACGCATATAGCTTCAATGTCCAATCAAATAGCATACCTCTTCCTTCTTGTCCTTTTCCCTGCATTCTTAGTATACCTTACGACTCAACCTCGCCAAAGAATCTTTTTTTTTGTATAATACGGAAAAGAAAAACGACACTCAACCTCATATGCGAAATCGTCAAGCCATACGGAAAGATCTTTTCGCTTTCGATGCCGGAAAGAATACCTATCTGGCAAGCGCTCTTCCCGGAATGACCGAGACGATTTTTTCTTTGTTCGTGTCACGCAACTCCGAACATTCGCTCTTCAAAGAACACTGTTCCGACGCGAATATCGAACTGACCGGCCGGAAAAAACTTTCTCTCGATACCTGTTCCTCCTTCCGTACCAGTACGATCCAGGATCGTACTCATATCACTTTCGTACATCAAGACCGAAACGGAAAAACCATCGAGCTGGCCGGTACGGACGATCTGAAACGTTGGAAATCCAAATGGACACTCGACTGCTTCTCGAAACCGCCCGTTTTCATCGATTTGCCTCCCCTGAAACGCCACCGGCGCATCGGTGCCTTCGTGAGCATCGGTCGGAAACACATCGGCAGTTTCATCGGCAACAAAGACTTCGCTGACTGGGAAGACCAAGGAATCATTCTCGAAGGACGATCCTCCTCTTACGATGCCACACATCTCGAACCGATCGCGATCACATCCCTTCCCTCAGGAATACTCCTCCTCTACTCCGCAAAAAACGGCGAGAACCAACTCTCGATCGGAGCCGCCATTTTCGACCCGAACGATCTCACTCTGACACGCTGGCGTGCACCCGCTCCGCTCTGGAAAGCGCCCCATGATTGGTACGCGGAGCCGATCACTTTTCTCGGCGCCAGCTTTCAAGGGAAATACGGGACGCTCTTCCTGCAGCGATCGGGACACACGGCGGAAAGCTTCCCGATTCCGAAGCTCTGGGAAATGTATCATCTCCCAAAACAGCTCCTTGCCGCCAAGAATACGAAAAAAATAGCCGACAAAAAGACGGTTACCGCCCTGCAACTGGTCCGTTTCCATGCGAATCCGATCATCGAGCCCAAGGAAGCGAATACCTGGGAAGCGATGGCGACCTTCAATGCGGCGGCAGTCGCCCTCGAAGACCGAGTATATCTCCTCTATCGGGCACAGGGCCACGACGGACATTCCGTCCTCGGATACGCGACCAGTGCCGACGGTGTCCATATCGACGAACGGTTGGACTATCCTGTCTACGATCCTTCTCAGATAACCGGAACCCCGAAAACCCAAGACCGGAAATTCGTCCGTCACCCCTATATGTCAGGGGGCGGCACCGGAGGCTGCGAAGATCCGCGCCTGACCCGTATCGATAACACGCTGTACCTGACCTATACCGCATTCAACGGCATGCAACCGCCGGGAGTCGCACTCACCTCGATCTCGATCAGCGATTTCCTCGACAAACGTTTCGACCGATGGAAAAAACCACGACTCATCTCGCGCTTCGGGCACATCCAGAAGAACTGGGTCATCTTCCCGGAAAAAATAGGGGGAAAAATCGCCGTCCTGCACAATGTCTCACCGCGCATCATGATAGAAACAGTGGATGAGATCGATGCGCCGACACTCGTGATCGACAGCTGCCCACCACGCCAGGCTGACAATGCGCATCGGTGGGACAATATCGTCCGCGGAGCCGGAGCACCTCCCCTGCGCACCGAACACGGCTGGCTCACGCTCTACCACGCCATGGACGCGCATGATCCGAACAAGTACAAAGTCGGCGCAATGCTGCTTGATCTTCAGAACCCGGAAATCGTCCTCGCTCGCTCCCCGGCACCGATACTTGAACCGGAAGAGCACTACGAAAATGAAGGGTACAAATGGGGGGTCGTCTTCGTCTGCGGAGCCGTCATAAAAAACGGGACGCTTTTCGTCTACTACGGAGCATCCGATAAGACACTCGCCGTCGCCACCGCCTCCCTGTCAGGTTTCCTGAATGATCTTCTCGGAAATCGAACCCCGAAAATCAAGCCCGTAACCATACAATGCTAAACGATATGTCTTTTTTCCATCGTTCCTATGAGAATCCGATCGTTGTTCCTCAAAGCGATGTGGCCTGGCAAGCCGAAGGAGCATTCAATGGATCGGTCTGGCGAGAAAAAGAAAAGACTCATATCGTCTATCGGGCCCAATCGCTCCCCCTGCTCCACGATGAAGGACCCTGGCTTTCCATATCCTCCATCGGCTATTCACAGAGTGCCGATGGTATCCACTTTCAAAAACACATCCAATTGATCGCCCCGGAAGAAAAATGGGAGCGTTTCGGCTGCGAGGATCCGCGTATCACCAAAATCGACGATACCTATTTCATTTTCTATACCGCACTTTAAGTATTCCCGTTCTCTGCCGATGGAATCCGAGTCGGAGTCGCTCTAACCAAGGATCTCAAGCACATCGATGAACGGCATCCGGTCACACCCTTCAATGCTAAGGCTATGGCCCTTTTTCCGGAGAAAATCGATGGAAAATACTACGCCCTCCTCACGCCCGACACCGATATGCCCCCGGCCAAGATCGCCCTGGCTTCCTTTTCGAAGATCGAAGACATATGGAATCCGGTTCGCTGGAAACGTTGGCACGATTCGCTCGAAAGACACACGCTCAAGCTCTCCCGGAACGATGACGACCAAGTCGAATTCGGCGCTCCGCCTCTCAAGACCAAGGAGGGCTGGCTTATCCTTTATTCCTATATCCGCAATTACCGGAGCGGCACCCCACTCTTCACCGTCGAGGCAGCGCTCCTTGATCTCAGAAATCCTTCCCGCATCATCGGAAGAACCACTGCCCCACTCTTCGTTCCCGAAGAAGAATATGAGCTGTACGGAAAAGTACCCGATGTCGTTTTCCCAACCGGTGCAACCATCGATCGCGATACGATCATGTTCTACTACGGTGCCGCCGATACGACTACCTGCGTCGCTACCGCCAGCCTCTCGAAACTCCTGAAGGAACTCACGACCCCTGAATCCAAACGCCCTGTCTTCAAGCGTTCCCGGAAGAATCCCCTCCTTGAACCGATACCTGAGCACGACTGGGAAGCCAAAGCTGTATTCAATCCTGCGGTCATCGCGCGCGACGGACATATACACCTCCTCTATCGAGCGACCTCGCCTGACGACACCTCGACGCTCGGCTATGCCAAATTTTCCGACATCGATACCCTCGAATCACGCCTCTCCGATCCGGTCTATACCCCGCGCCTCCCTTTTGAACAGAAATCCGTCCCAGGAAATTCCGGCTGCGAGGACCCACGTATCACTATTCTTGATGGCACTGCCTACCTCTTCTACACCGCCGTCGATCCGGCCAAACCACCGCGGGTCGCCCTTTCGACCATCAGCGAAGAGGATTTCTTCGCACAACGTTTCGATCGGTTCTCTCTTCCGGTACTCATTTCACCTCCCGGTATCGATGACAAGGATGCCTGTCTTTTCCCGGAAAAGATCAATGGGAAATACTATATCCTCCATCGCATCCAGCCCTCCATCGATATCAATTCCCTGACCTCTCTCGAGGACTTCGATGGAAGTACCAAGTTTCTCGCACATCGGCCATTCCTCTTCCCACGCCGCGGCATGTGGGACAGCAAAAAAATCGGCATCAACACTGTCCCGATCAAAACCGTCTCCGGTTGGCTCATCATCTATCACGGTGTTTCGGACACCGGAGTCTACAGCCTCGGGGCCTTCCTTCTCGACCTCAAACATCCCGAAAAACTCATCGGGCGCAGCCGCTATCCGATCTTCACCCCGGACGAACCCTACGAACGCATCGGAATCGTCCCAAATGTCGTCTTCCCTTGCGGCGCCTGTGTCGTCGGACAGAAGCTCATCATATACTACGGCGGGGCCGACCGGGTCATCGGTGTAGCCTCGATCCGCCTTGCCTCGCTCGTCGCCTCACTCAAAGCTTAGGTATCCCCTTCCTACATAAAAAAATGCCCCGGACATCAGTTTATGCGGAGCATCGACCAAAAAAGACAGAAATCCTAAGAAAAAAAAAAGGGGGGGCCGGCCAAGTGCAAGTCCCTGGCCGGTTATCAAAATTCAGGCAGAGAAGATACTCCTCTTGCTATTCTTCCTCTGCTGAAACAGGGTTACTCGGCGGCGGCATGGTGAACCACGTCAGGACCGGCACGCTGTGCCGGTCGGCCGGGAATTCGTCTGGCAAACATGTATTTCTCCTCTCTTGTGCCATTCGAAAAAAACCGTCTCAATCCGTCAAAATACCGACGAGACGGACCCTCACACGCGCGTGTACTGCGAATGATCGCCGAATTCTCTTTCCTCTCCTGAAAGAAACAATACTCGGCGATCACTCACAAAAAACGCAAAAGCCATTTTTTTCTTTTTTAAGGATCCATCTCTCTTTCGTCTGAGCCGTTGACCAGGATTGAACTGGTGACCTCGTCCTTACCAAGGACGTGCTCTACCAACTGAGCTACAACGGCCTGCTTCTCTTTCCGAAAACCGATTTTCCTCTCTGTGGGTAGGGAGGGATTCGAACCCCCGTAGCCCGAAGGCGACAGATTTACAGTCTGTTGTATTTGACCGCTCTACCACCTACCCATCGATTCTTCCTTCATATCCCGATCACCCGACTGGAGCCAGGAGCGAGACTTGAACTCGCGACCCACGGTTTACAAAACCGTTGCTCTACCAACTGAGCTATCCTGGCAGATTCTTCCGCATTTGTCGAGTCCGCTACAGGAATACCCGAAGCAACTCATCCATCATACCCGAAGAATGATCCTCGTTCAACCCTCCTACCTCTGCGAGAGGAGCCGCTCCAATCGACGTATCTTGATCTTGACCAACAGCTGCACCGGAGAAAGCTTCAGGACCTGCTTATAACATTCCTTGGC
>JAYRFE010000061.1:0-4169 GCA_041908545.1 Candidatus Moraniibacteriota bacterium | reverse complement strand
GACCCGGTCTTAATGAAACGCGAACCTGCTCCGACCGCAAGATCCGCGATGAAATCATCGCTCGTTTCACCCGATCGATGGGAAACAACCGTGTCGAGTCCGTGGGTATGTGCGAACGTCATGCAAGCAAGCGTCTCAGAAAGCGTTCCGATCTGATTCGGCTTGATAAGCACGCTATTGCAGGAATGCGCTGCCAACGCCTTCTCAACCCGCTCCTTGTTCGTCACCAAAAGGTCGTCTCCGATAATGAGGAGCTTTTCCCCCCAGCTTGCCGGTGATACGGTCAGTTTTTCGCTCATCTCACGCCAACCATCCCAGTCTTCTTCGTGAAGTCCGTCCTCCAGAGACACGATATGATATTTCTCGATCCATTCCCGATACAGATTCGTCAGTCGATCACGGGAAAGATTCGCTCCCTCGGGTTGCATCTGGTAGAGATCCTGTTCTGGAACATAGAAGGAATTGGCAGCGACATCCAGGCCGAGGAATACCTGTCTGCCCGACTCGTACCCTGCCATGCTGATGGCCTGATTGATCTTTTCCAATGCCTGTGCGTGACTTTCCAAACGAGGAGCGAAACCGCCTTCATCTCCGACACCGGTCGAGAAGCGGTCCGTCTCAAGGAGCTTCTTAAGCGAATGAAAAATCTCACTTCCCGCACGAAGTTGTTCCGGATACGAGATGACTCCGCTCGGTACCAATTTGAATTCCTGCACGGAAAGCCCGGAGTCACTATGCTTCCCCCCATTCAGGATATTGAACATCGGAACCGGAAATTGATGCGGGTCCAAGGAATTTCCCGAAAGCTCAGCGATATAACGATAAAGAGGTATGCCTCGACTCGAAGCGGTCGCGCGCGCGGCGGCCAACGAAATACCCAGGATGGCGTTCGCACCGACACGCGATTTGTTCTTCGTCCCATCGCATTCCTGAAGTCGCGCATCCAGTGAAAGCTGAGAAGCGGCATCTGTCCCTCTGACCGCATCCCGAAGTTCTCCGTTCACGAAAGCGACAGCCCGAAGCACCCCGAGGCCACCGTAGCGTCCAGCGTCCCCATCACGCAATTCATGTGCTTCAAACGTGCCTGTCGAGGCTCCCGATGGAACACCGGCAACCGCAACCGTTCCGTCCTCCAGGGTCAAGGTAACCTCGACAGTCGGGTTTCCCCGAGAGTCAAGAATTTCACGCCCGGAAACATCTTTGATATTTGTCATAACTCCGTATTGATTGAATCTGTTAGAACCAAAGCCTCCATCCTACTGTACCCGAGCATTCTTCAGTGCGGCTATACCCGGCAATTCGACACCACTCATATATTCGAGCATAGCACCACCACCTGAAGACACGAAACCGACCCGACTCATCGCACCGGCAGCTTCAAGCACCGCCAGCGACTCCCCCCCACCTATGACCACCTCCGCCTCCGTATCAAGAATGGCATGCAGGATGGCGTTCGTCCCGATGTCATAAGGCTTTTCCTCGAATTTCCCCAGTGGTCCGTTCCAAACGATGGTCTTGGCGGTTTTGATGATCTTCGAGAAGTAAGCGATGGTCTGCGCCCCGATATCGAAACGTTCAGGCGCATTGAAATCTATCGGGAGCAGAACCTTCGGAGAGAATTCGATTTTTTGGTCTATCGCTTCATTCGCGATCATTCCTCCGACGAGAATACAGTCATAATTCGGTTCCAAAGCCTTGATAAGAGGCAGCTTCGTTTCGATCTTCGCTCCGCCGATGATCGCAATAGCCGGATGCGCAGGCTCCAGTCTTGTCTGGTCCAACTTCTCCATTTCCTCAAGCAGGCGGTACCCGGCGAAGGAGGGAAGGAACTTCGGGATAACCGTCACCGAAGCGTGGCTTCGATGGCAAACGCTGAAAGCCTCATTGACGAACACATCAAACGGTCTGGCCAGATCCTTGGCTAATTCGATATCACCCTCTTCTTCGCCCTTCTTGAAACGGACATTCTCCAGGAGCAGAAGCTCTCCCGGTTCCTGTTCTGCAAGCGCCTTCATAACCGCTTCCCCGGTGCAATCAGGAACGAAGGTGACTTTTTTACCCGTCGCGCTTGCCACGCTTGCCACCAGTCGTTCCGTCGAGGATGCCGCGTCATACACTCCCTCTTTCGGTCTTCCGAAATGAGTCAGAAGGGCGATTTTCGATCCTTCCTGCTCACCCAGGAACTGAAGCGTCTCTTTTACGACATGAAAACGGAAGTGTTCATGAACATTTTTTATATCATCAAGTTCGACATTGTAATCCACTCGGACCAGAATCTTTTTTCCCTTGAAATCACCTTGACGAAGCGTTTTCAGCATACGAAAATTATTTACCGTAGATTATGCACCCTCCTCGAGTATAACCGATTTCCCGGAAAGACGCTCGCCTGCTAACGCGGTCCCATGCCGAGAATAGCCACCAGGACCCCGAGAAGAGCTGTCACGGCAGTGAATATCCAGGCGCGCATGACCACTTTCGGTTCGGGCCAGCCCTTCGCTTCGAAATGATGATGAAGGGGCGCTGCGAGAAGAATCTTCTTTCCGAAAAAGCGTTTACTTATCAATTGCAGCGCCGCGCTCATCGATTCGAGTCCATAAATGGCTACGATAACGAACAAGGCGATGACCGAATTCGTAAGGAGCGCGACGACACCGAGCGTCGTCCCAAGCGCGATAGCGCCGGTATCCCCCATGAAGAATCGAGCCGGATAAATATTGAACCATAAGAATGCCAGAAGCGCGCCGGAAACAGCTGAACAGAACGCCGCAAGATCGGACTTGTTGTGCATGAAGGCGATGAAGGTGAATGCCGTAAAGGCGATCAGAAGTACGCCGCCATTCAGACCATCGAGTCCATCGGTCTCATTGGAGGAGATAGCCATATACAGGATAACGAAAATGAACAAAGGAATATACCAAAGACCGATAGTAAAATCACCTACTGCCGGAATATGGATGGAGTCCCAACCAAGCTTGGCATAGAACCACCAGGAACCGAGTCCCGCGATCAGGAAAAGCCACCAGAAACGGAAAGCGAAACGCATACCCCCTCCCTTATTCGAACCGATACCTCTTACGCTGGAGTAATCGTCAAGAAGCCCGAGGATGCCCGCCGTGACCAGAGCGAAAAGTGGCAGCCATGTTTCACGTCGCCGAAGAAAATCCAGATTGGCGATGAAGTTCGCTCCCGTCCAGTCGGCGACAAACGGAAAGATATACTGGGAGGAGAGAATAAGGATAAGAACCGTCATCCACACGATCACACCGCCCATGGTCGGAGTTCCCGCTTTCGCGGCATGCAGTCGGCTAACAAAAGTGAGTGCGTCCCCCTGGACACCTGTCTTCTTGATCTTTATTCCGATCTTGTACCGATACAGGATATGTGTCCAGAGAGGCGTGATGACGAAAGCCAAAAGAAAAGAGAGTATCCCCGTCAGAAGGATTTTAAAGACATTGGCCATTTCCGGGGCATACTGTACTTGAGGGATATTGAACATACGACGCGATAGTGCTTACCTTTTATCCTGCTGAACCGATCACTGCCAATCGAATGACTGAAAGCTCCAATCGAACATCGAGCGGATACTCTGCCAGCGATACTGATCATCCAAGACGACAGCCACCACGCGATGATTCGATTCGGGATGATGAGCGACTGCCAAGAGCGTTCGTCCAGCAAGTGGCGTGAACCCCGTTTTCGTTCCGATCAAGTTCGGCATCTGGCCAAGCAGTTCGTCGGTATTGAAGAGATCATGTTCATATTTCCCATCAACTGAAGAGATTTTCGCTTCTTCAAGACGCATGATCTGCCAAAGAATGTCATATTTCAGGGCCTGAATGGTCATCTTGGCCACGTCCCGAGCGCTTGAATAGCACTCGTGCTCATGCCCATCCGGTTCGAGACCCGAAGGTGTACAGAAGTGAGTTCCCGTCATACCGAGCTCCCCCGCCCGTCTGTTCATGATTGTAGCAAATCCGGATTGAGTTGTCCCAATATGTTTTCCGAGGGCGATAGCCGCATCATTAGCACTATTCATCAGAGCTGCTTTCAGAAGATCCCGAACCGTAATCCGTTCACCTACCTTCAGTCGTTCCCCGACACAGTATCCGCTCCTTGGACAACCAACACGCGTCCCTTCGGCATACACCGCCTCCTCGTCTATGGTCACG
>JAYRFE010000060.1:0-14969 GCA_041908545.1 Candidatus Moraniibacteriota bacterium | reverse complement strand
CCAGCCGCCCGGGCCGTCTCCATCAGTCGTCTCGAATTCGAAGAATTCTGCGATCCGAAAATAAGCACCGCTTCCGACCGCTCCGCCAACGCCTTGACGGCGGTCTGACGGTTCGTGGTCGCGAAACAGATATCCTGAAGCGGCGGAGCGATGATCTGCGGATACCGCTCCTTCAACGCCGCGATGATATCGGACGTCTCATCGATCGAGAGCGTCGTCTGTGTCAGATACACCAATTTTTCCGGGTTTCCGATGGCAAGCCGATCGATATCGGCAACGGTCTCGATGACCGGAATCAATGAATCCGGTGCTTCCCCCAACACGCCCACTCCCTCGATATGCCCCCGATGTCCGATATAGAGCACCTGATACCCTTCCCTCAGATAGCGAAGCAGCTCCAAGTGTACCTTCGTCACGAGCGGACACGTCGCATCGATCAGGGTGACCCTGCGCTCCCGGGCTTCTTCATAATGCGCACGCGGTGAACCATGAGCCGAAAAGACGACCACCGAACCTTCCGGCACTTCCGCAAGCGCCTCGATCGTAATAGCGCCCTTGCGTTCCAGATCGGCCACGACATGCCTGTTATGAACGATCTCATGCTTCACATACACGGGCGTACCACAAATCCGCAGGGTTTCTTCGACCGCTGCCACCGCCCGAGCCACCCCGGCACAAAACCCTCGAGGTGAGGCTAGAAGAATCTTCTTCTGTTTCATGGTAAGATACTCAATCCTTAATCACCGTTCCGACGAACGGTTTCCCGTTCAGGGCATGAGCGAGATTCCCCAGATTCTGCCCGTTCAGGATGATGACTTCCATATTCTCTTCCTCGGCCAACCGGGCGGCGATCGGATCGAACGGCGCATTCATTCCCGGGTCCCACTCGTTCCCTACCAGTTTCCGGAATCCCTTCCAATCCATATTCTTCCACGGCTTCGCGTCCGGAAACTGCCGCGGATCCCGGTCATAGACGTAATCGATATTCGAAAGGTTGATGATTTTTTTCGCGCCAAGATATTTCCCAAGCAGGACCGCATCGAAATCTGTCGAATGCCCAGGACGCCATCCCCCGGCCACAAGTATCGGCTCCTTGGCTCCATAAAAATCTTCCAGATCATGCGGGTTCGTATTGATACGCGGATGGGCATGGGCGCGGAATACGGTACGGATGAAATGCGCATTCATACGGGTCGCGTGGATACCGAGCCAGTCTTTGTCATCATCGGTAATTCGACTCACGATGCCTGCTGCCTCGATATAGCGCCGAGCGGTCTTCCCACCCCCCGTGATGAGTATAAACTGCTTCCCGGCCTTCACCTCGCTCACGATGAGTTTCTTGAAGGCCTTCACGAAACCGGTATCGATAGTGTCCGGGACCAGAAGCGATCCTCCGAGAGAGATGACGATACGTGTCGAAATCGGAGACATATGGCAAAAATCATTCATGAATTATCCAGCGACAACCGTTCGAAAATGCCCCGAGAGACCTTCCAAAGAAACCTTTTCCACCGAACCGTCACTGCGTCGTTTGATCTCGGCCTCACCGCTCTCGAGAGTCTTCTTGCCGATGATGACCTGGTACGGGATACCGATCAGATCGCTCTCCGCGAATTTCTCTCCGGCCGAAACAGCGCGGTCATCGTACAATGTTTCGATACCGGATGAAGTCAGCTCCCGATAGATCCGATCCGCCTCCTCATCCTGTCCGAGAGATAAGAGGTGTACTCGAAACGGCGCCACCGCTTCCGGCCAGACCATGCCTTTTTCATCCGACAGCGTTTCGACGATCGTTCCCATCACCCGGCCCGGCCCGATACCGTAGCAACCCATAAGCACCGGTCGTTCCTCACCATGCTCATCACGATATCTGAGCCCGAGCGGATCGGAGAAACGCGTCCCGAGCGTAAAGATATTCCCCACTTCGATGGACTTCTTCTCGACCAGCGTTTCGCGCTTCATACCGAGATCCGCAAGCACTTCATCCGTGAACACCTCCTTGTTCAACGCCCGACCGCTCTCTTCATCGACATATATCAGATCTTCGCCCGCTTCGCTCACCGTCTGGAATTCCTCCGAGTATTTACTAAAAATCCCGCCGGAAGCGAATGTCGCATACGTCGATTTTCCCAGACCCACCCGATCGAAAACGCGCAGGTACGCCGCACGGACCGAAGCATAGATCTCGGAATGCTCTTGTTCCGTCCGGGCGAAAGAGTAGAGATCCTTCATGATGAACTCCCGCACCCGCATGATGCCCGATTTCGCCCGCATCTCATTGCGAAACTTCGTCTGGAACTGGTACGCAAGCAAGGGAAGGTCGCGGTAAGAATTCACGTACTGCGTCATAAGACGTGTCATCGGCTCCTCATGCGTCGAGCCGAGCCCGAGTTCCGTCCCGTTTTTCAAGACCGTCTTGAACCAGACATCCACCTTCCGGTCATCCCATCGGTCCGTCTTCTCCCACAATGCCTTCTCCTGAAGCGCGGTCAGCGAAAGCTCCTGACCACCGATCGCGTCCATTTCTTCCCGGATGACACCGATCACCTTGTTGAGCACCCGAAGCCCAAGCGGAAGAAATGAATACACGCCAGCCATTTCCTTATGAATGAAACCGGCTCGAATCAGCAGTTGGGCATTCTTGGAAACTTCATCCTTCGGCACCTGCCGTGAAACTCGAGTGAATAGTCGTGACTGACGCATAGGCGACTTTTTAGCATATCTTTCCCCATCTTACGCCACCCTGCCGGCTTGGTCAAACCGATTTTCCCTTTTTGGAGACAAAAAAAGACGGGAACGAGGACTCTCTGGAAAATATCCAAAATCCCTGTTCCCGTATAGAGAGAGGCAATGACACGCGAACCCATCCTGGACTCGCCCCATCATCTCTTTTGCACCCGTTTCTTCGAGGGAAATTGCCGATTTTTCAAAGGAGGCGGTTTCGATTGTCCCCCATGAATCACTGTCGTCATCCGTCCTTCGTCCGCTTCGTCCGGCCTTTTCGGGAGTTGACTTTGAAATATCACAAAGACGATCTTGGCAAGCTGTGAAATACTCCGTCGGCTCGTACGCATCTCCTCTTCGTACCCTCTGACCCAGGGACCAGACTGGATCGAAGAACGGATTCGATCGATAACCCCTTTGTATTCCGCGGGGACATTGAATTGTCGCCGAAACATTTTCGTATCGAGGCACCCTGACCTCAACACAAGGATATCTTCCGGATGATGAATCACCGGAATTTCTCCCACATATCCATTCAATACCAATTTGGCATTCCGGAATCCTTTCGGACCGGAAATGCCGAATGTCCTGATTAACCAGAGAGCGAACAGCACCTCCAGCGAAGGACGCAAAGGTACAAGAATCCGCCTCATTTATAACCCTTTCCCTGAAATCACTTTTTAAAAAACGAATTTTAATTATAGCACATAAAACAACATAATGCAATACCCCAGCGGAATACCGAAAAACCGCGATGAAAGCCATCGAAATACCAGGGGGAATCTTTCTCTTCCTGAATCCTAGACGAACAGTCCGCGAATCTTATCAAGAATCTGGAATTGCGAAAAATCCCGCACCGTAACCAGAAGCATCAGGAAAAGAAGAAGCATGAATCCGATCTGATGTATCCTGTTCTCGATCTGCGCCGAAACCGGCTTCCCCTTACGAAGCTTCTCGATCAGGATGAAGAAAATACGCCCTCCGTCCAGGGCCGGTATCGGCAAGATATTGAAGATACCGAGATTGATCGAGAGGAGTGCTGCGAACCAGAGAAGATACGAGAATCCCATTTCCGTCATCTGCTTCGTCAGATACACGATACCGACCGGTCCCGTCACGTCAAGCGCGACCTTCTCCGCCCCACCGACCAGCGAGGCGAGCATTTTTCCAAGATAGACGAGAATGGTTCCCGTCACCTTGACAGTCGTCACGGCTCCCTGCCATATCGACTCATACCAAGGATAGGTGATCAATGCCGTTTCAGCCAGAGAAATCCCGAGCGCTCCTTCATTCTTCGAGTATTCCGTCCGAGGCACCCCCTGCACCGTCATCGTCGAATCCCCCCGCCTGATAAGCATCGAAAGCTCCTGTCCTTTCTTGGCCGCGATGCGATCGATCGCTTCTTCGGTAGTCGACACGGACACGTTATCGATCGAAACGATCTCATCAAGAGGACGAAGACCGATTTCCGAAGCCGGCGTCCCCGATTTCACCTCGAGGATTTGAACCTTCTGATCCGGGTACTTTCCCCGTTCCTCCGGACTGATCGGCTGAGGAAGCCCCAGGAAAAAGACGCCTGAAATCAGAACCCAAGCCAAAAGAAAATTCATCACGACGCCCGCACCAAGTACTTTGACGCGCCTCCAAGCCGGTTGCGGAGCGAAACTATCGGCATCGTGAGCATGCTCCCCTCCCTCACCCTTGATTCTCACGAATCCTCCGAGCGGAATCCAGTTGAGCGAATAGATGGTATGCGGACTCATCACATCCTTATCGCCCCAAATTATATCGAATTTCCCCGTCGCATCATTCTTCACTATCCCGATCAGACGAGGAGGAAAACCGAAACCGAACTCATCCGCCTTGATACCGTTGCGACGAGCGACGATGAAATGACCGAGCTCGTGCACAAGCACGAGCAGACCGAGAATGACAGCAAACACAAAAATCGTAAGCATAAAGAACCTGCTCTCAAAAAATTACCTAGACCGTCATGATATCCTTCTCCTTCTCCTTCCGGATCGCCTCCACCTTCGCATTGTATTCGTCGACCACTTTCTGAAGTTCGTCCCGACCGATGAATTTATCGTCCTCGGCGATTTCACCGGATTTCTCCATTTCCTGTATTTCTTTCCAGATTTCTTCCCGTGTCGTCCGTATGCTGATGCGTGACTCCTCCGCCCGATTATTCAGGGATTTCACGAATTCGCGTCGACGCTCTTCAGTCAACTGTGGCAATACCAATCGGATAGTCCTCCCGTCATTCCCCGGATTCAATCCGAGATCCGATTCGCGGATGGCAGATTCGATGGCAGATACCGCTCCCTGGTCCCACGGTTGAATAAGAATCTGCCGCGCCTCCGGAATCGTCACGCTCGCGATCTGCCGAATCGGTGTTCGCGTCCCGTAGTAATCCACCAGAATCCCTTCCACCAAGGCCGGATGGGCCCGACCGCTCCTGATCTGGGCTGCCGCTTCAATGAAATGATCGATGGCCGACTCGAATTTTTCTCTTCCCGCATCAATCAGTGCTTTCACCATATATCGTACATATAACTTACCGCGGATTATTTGAATTTCCGTAACCCAAAATACAGAATAGCAGAATTTCCCGGTTCGTACAGGATGATGCTCACTCCCCGATCGATACCGAGTTCCGTCACCGACCAATTCTGCCCACCATCTGTCGATCGATAAAACGCCGCGCCCGAAGACAGGACGATTTCATTTGCATTTTCCGGACTGACAGCGACCGCACGTATCGGGTAGCGTTTCGCGCTTTCGATGATCGGAAGCGAATGCCACGTCGAACCGAAATCGAAACTCCGAAGAAGTCCGACCGATGTGGTACCCGCATACAGCACGTTTGGCGTATTCGGATCGACATTCAGGGACACGGGGCTCGTCAAAGCCACGGTCACCTCTCCCGATTCCTTCTGAATCTTCCCTTCTTTCGCTTTTTCGAGCATTTTTTCCTTGTCGATCCACGTCATCCCACCATCCAAAGACGAAAGGATATCCTTCTGAAATACGAGCAACGAAACCGATTCCGGAATCTTTTTTCCGAGAAGAATCCGTGTGACCGGCCCCTTCGCTTCGTAAATGTTCTTCCACTGCTCACCCCCGTCGATGCTTTTTATCACTCCACCTTTATCGGTTGCCGCATACAGGATACGAGAATTCAAAGGATGCATCGCCAAGGACGAAACGACCGTCCCAGGTCCCGGCTCGACATAGACCTCTTTCCAATTCTCCCCTCCATCTTCGGTCCGGTAGATTTTTCCGACATTCCCATAAACTCCCGTCGCGAAGATCCGACGCGAATCTGAAAGGTCGACCGCGATACCGAAAATCCTTTCGGGCGGAAAGTCCATTTTTTCCCAATGTTCCGCGCCATCCTTCGTACGAAACATCCCATCGTCCTCCGTTCCGATATACATCGTCTGTGAATTTTGCGGGTCCACCGCCCACGACAGGATATCCGCCGAAGAAATGCGCAGTTTTTCATTTACGGTTACCTTTGGCACGAACGATTTCCCGGAGTCAAAGCTTTTATACAGACTCCCGGGAGCAACCGCGCCCGATCCTGACAAGGTATTGCCATTCATATTCGGGGAGAGGCTGCAGCCCGACAAAAAAAGACAGATACCGGCCGTCAAACACATCTTTTTCAACATAGGATATCCTTCATTTACGATACGAAAAACGCCTTTCAACGATCGGATACAGTATATCACAGTCATCAGCCTCCCTGTTGACGCGTGGATAAAAAACCGGTAGAATTCCCTTGTTTTGGAGAAGAGGACCGGGTGCGTAGCTCAGTCGGTAGAGCAGTGGCCTTTTAAGCCAACGGTCGTGGGTTCGATCCCCCCCGCACCCACATTCAAAAAACCTCCGCAAGTGCGGAGGTTTTTTTCGAAAATTTCCTACTTCTTCTTCGGAACGATACGTTCCTTTCCGACGTATGGACGAAGGACTTCCGGCACGACGACCGATCCGTCTTCCTCTTGAAAGTTTTCAATCAAGGCGATCAGGATACGCGGACTCGGGAGAGCCGTATTGTTGAGCATATACACATGTTTCCGCTCGCCGGATTCCTTATCGAGATATTTGACGTTCAAACGCCGCGATTGCCAATCGAGAAAATTCGAGGATGATCCCGTTTCTCCCCAACGGTCCAACCCCGGCATCCATGCCTCGAGATCGAACTGGCGATACTTCCCCGTACCGAGATCACCGGTGCAGATCTGGAGCTTCCGATACGGAATGCCGAGTTCCCGGTGCATTTCCTCCGAAATAGCGAGCATTTCCGCCTGAAGCGCATCCGCCACCTTCATATCCGCCGCGCACAAGACCACCTGCTCGACCTTGAAGAATTCATGCACCCGATAGAGTCCTTTGGTATCCCGGCCATACGATCCGATTTCACTCCGATAACACTGGCTGAATCCGGACAAGCGGAGAGGGAGACTTTCCTTCTCGAGAACCTCTCCGGAATAATACGCCAGAAGCGACGGCTCCGCCGTTCCGACCAGGAATTTTTCTTCCCGATTCACCTTCCCATCCGATTCCTTCTCAGGTGTCCCCAACCGATAGATCTCATCCTTCTCCGGATCGTATGTCGTCCCGGAAAAATATCCCGAACCGAAAAGCGGAAATTCCTTGATCAATGTCGGCGGTATCATCGGCAGGAAACCCTTCGCGGCCATCTTCTGCAAGGCATATGCCATCAGACCCATGACCAAAAGTGCCCCCTCATTTTTCAGATAGTACCCGCGATAGCCGGCCACTTTCGTTCCTCGTTCGAAATCCAGGATATCGAGTTCCGTCCCCAAAGCGATATGATCCTTCGGAGTGAACGGAAATGTCTTCGGATCCTCCGATCGGAAGACCTCGACATTCTCGGTATCGTCTTTGCCTCGCGGCGTATCGGAAGAGACGACATTCGGAACGGAGGCCGCTACCTTTCCGAACCGATCATCGAGTTCGCGGAAATTCGGCTCGATCTCATCGATCTTCTGCTTGATCTCCTTCCCCTTGGCGATGACTTCGGCCCGTTCTTCCGGCGTCTGCGACTGCATGATGAGGTCATTGATATCGTTCTTCAGAGACTTGAGTTCTTCAAGCTCCCGCTGCATCTCCGTACGTTCCCGATCAAGCTTCAGGAGCAGATCCAAATCGCAATCGCTCTTCTTGAGCACGATCGCTTCACGGATAATGGCTTCATTTTCACGGATGAATCGGATATCAAGCATACACGGCAAATCTATGGACTATCGGCTTATTCCAGCTTAGATCGTTCGGGAAGAAAAAGCAAAGGCACTCGGACATCCTTTCCTGCGAACCGTTTCTCGGACGATCATTTTCCTTCCCTGACCGCCGCCCGTAAAAAGGCGACAAAAAGCGGATGTGGCGCTATCAGCGAGGACTGGAATTCCGGATGGAATTGCGTCCCGAGAAAGAAAGGATGTTGTTTTTTCGGTAGCTCCGCTATTTCCATCAACACTCCATCCGGGGATGTAGCCGAAAAGACAAGACCAGCCGCCTCGATCTGTCCGATATATTCAGGGTTGACCTCATAACGATGACGATGCCGCTCGAAAATCGTGTCCGATCTGTACGCCTCACGGGCGATAGTCCCCGATTTCAGCTTCGCAGAGTACTGTCCGAGTCGCATCGTGGCACCGAAGTTCTTTTTCCGAAGCTTCTCCACCTGCTCGGGCAGGATATCGATCACCGGGTGATTCGTCGCGCCGTTCACCTCTTTCGTATGTGCATCCGCAAGCTTCATGACAGAACGGGCGTACTCGATGACCATAAGCTGCATCCCATAACAGAGTCCGAAGTATGGTATCTTCTCCTCGCGACAAAATCGGATGGCCGCAATGATACCTTCGATACCCCGTCCGCCGAAACCACCCGGAACCAGGATGCCCTGATACTGCCGAAGCGATTCCAGTCGCTTCGGATCCGTTTCAAAATCAGCACTGTCTATCCAGTCGAGTTCTATCTTCCGTCCGACCTCGCATGCCGCGTGCTTCAGCGCTTCGATCACGCTGATATAGGCATCGGAAAAGACATAGTCTCCGGTCTTGAAGTATTTCCCTACCACGCCGATCCGAACGGTTTCGGCCGATTTTCGGTTTCTCATGACCCGCTTCTCCCATATCGAGAGATCGTCCCGCCTTTTCGCTTTCAGACCGAGTTTTCTGAGGAAACGATCGCCTAGATGATCCTGTTCGAAATTGAGCGGCACATCATAGATGCTTTCAACATCAGGAGCGCTGATCACATCCTCCTTTCGGATGCTGCAGTTCACGGCCAGTTTCTCTTTCCGCTTCTCATCGAGAGGACGATCGGAGCGGGCAATGATGAAATCCGGCTGTATACCCGTGCTGTTCAAAGTGCGGACGGCATATTGGGTCGGCTTCGTCTTCATCTCGCCGATCTTGCTCGGAATCGGAAGATAACTGACCAGCACCGAAAACACATCATTCGGATGTTCGAGCTTCATGATCCGAGCCGCCTCGAGAAAGAGGATATTCTGATACTCCCCCACCGTGCCACCGATTTCGATGATAGCGATGTCGGCCTTGGATGTCCGGGCCGCCTTCTTGATACGCCGGATGACTTCCTGGGGGATATGCGGAACCACTTCGACGCAACGCCCCCCATATTCGAGATTCCGCTCCTTCTCGATGACGGTCTTATACACGAGTCCGGTCGTCATATAGTGGTCTCTCGAAAGTTCCAGTCCCATGAAACGCTCGTAATTCCCCATGTCCTGATCAGTCTCATAGCCATCGCAAAGAACGAACACTTCCCCATGCTCGGTCGGATTCATCGTACCGGCATCGACATTGATATAGGGATCGATCTTAAGTGCCGTCACCGCATACCCTTTCGACTGCAGAATCAGGCCGATAGAAGAAGTCGCGACGCCCTTCCCGACACCGCTCATCACCCCGCCGACCACGAAGATGAACTTGGTCGTCGTTTTCTTTTTTTGAGGATTTCGTGTTGCCATACGATTCTTTTTTCTAAAGACAAAGAGCCGTCACGGGCGAGGAAACGACTCTTTGGGAAATTACATTTCTGAAAAACAAAGGAATTCACGCACCTTGAATCTTCACCTCGAAAGAGGCCTCGACTCCCTTCCCGAAACGGGCCATCACTTCATACTGCCCCACCATCTTGAATGGCTTCGGAATATCGAGGATTTTCGGATCGATTTCGATACCCTCGACCGACAGCGTGGCGGCGACCTCCTCCACTCCGACCGATCCGAACAGACGACCTTCCTCGGCCTTGGTGCGAATGACCACCGAACGATCACGCAGCGCATTCGCCTGAAGGAGCAGCGATCTCTTCTCATCCGCCAATTCCTCGGCCCGCTTCCGCTTGATTTCCTCCACCTGCCTGATACCGGCCGGCGTAGCCACTTTCGCTATTCCCTGAGGAAAGAGAAAATTCAGGGCATACCCGCTCGCCACTTCCTTGATATCACCGACTTTTCCGACCTTCGGACTATCCTTCATGAGAATCACCTTCATACCCGAATATTTCACCGTATTAATATGTTTTTCAGTGTACAGGAAACGCTTCCTTCTTGGCAAGAAGCCGTATTATCACCAATCCGCCCTCAAAGATACCCACTAAAGAATCAGCATGCTGTCCCCGAAAGAATAAAAAGCGAATCCATTCTCGATTGCCGACCGATACAGGGAAACGATATCCCGTTTCGCTCCTTTATCCCGAAGAAAGGCATCGACCAGGAGCATAAGGGAGGTCTTCGGCAAATGAAAGTTCGTCAGAAGCATATCGGCTCCTTCGAAGTGGTACGGTGGAAAGATGAAGATATCGGTCGGTCCGGAAAAAGCCGAAAAACGTCCGGACTGGCGCACGGATTCAAGTGTACGAAGCGCGGTCGTCCCGACAGCGATGATCGGATGTCCGTTTACTTTCGCCGCATTCAGGTCATGCGCCGTACCATCCGACACCGAAATATATTCAGTATGGAGAGACTTCGACGCAAAATTCTTCTCAGTCAAAGGAGCAAATGTCCCCTGTCCGACATCAAGGGTGACCGAAAGGGATCCGATGTCCTTCTTCCTCAACGAATCGAAGACCCTCTCGGTAAAATGCAGTCCGGCGGTCGGCGCCGCGACCGATGCGCCGGAACGGGCGAACACGGTCTGATAGCGTTCTCTCAGGATATCCTCCGGAATCCCGGCCCCCTCAAGATAATGGGGCAACGGTGTCTGCCCGAATCGCTCCAACATCCGGAAGACGGAGAATGATTCCCGGCTGATCAACCGGACGAAAAAAACCTGCTCATCCTGTCCGATGATATCGAGATGATCCCCGTTCGGAAAAAAGAGTTTTTGCCCGACCGAGACTTTCCGATCGACCAGTACCGGGATACGTTCATCGCTTTCTCTCCGATTCATCAGGACGAATACTTCGATCTTCCCCCCGGTCTCCTTCGTCAACCACAAACGGACCGGCAGAACCCGAGTATCATTCAGGACCAAAAACGACCGTTCGGGCAGATACGCCGCGATATTCCGGAAGGTATCGAATGATACCGTGTCCGTGCCGGTATCATACACGAACAGGCGTGCGTTATCACGCGGTTCAACCCCCTGCTTCCGAATCAGCTCCGGAGGCAGATCGTACCCATATCGATCGAGATCGGTGAATTGCATACCCGTATGGTGAATCGATTACGTATCATCATCTTCTCTGAATAAAAAGAAGACGTCCAGGTGTCGCATGACACGAGGACGCTTCATGGAACTCGGCAGAATATCCGGAAAAACTCTCAGAGTATACTTCCCGGATCCAGAAAAACCGCCAAGGCGATATGCGGATCAAGATCACGACGCTGAATGGCCGATGCGATGTGCGAAACCGCCAACGATTCCACTTCAGGTAAAAGCGTACCGTCAGCTATCCCTCGGATGATTCTGACATACGCAAACAAGGTGTCATACGGACAATGATCCATCACATCCCTCCACAAAAAACCATCAAAAAAAAAGAACAAACGACAAGCCCGAAGACGAACACGATCACTCGGTACCCGATACTCTAACCCGAAGACCATCTTGCGTCAAATCAATCGATCGTCCCTCCCCGAAAGCTCCGGGAGCGTCTACCATTCACCCTTTTCCGGATGATCCTCGACGGATGCCAGCGTTTCCGGCTGACGGAGGATACGGCACCAGATGAAACGCCGGAGCATATGCAGCTCTTCCACTCGAAGCCACACGCACAGGACCAGATATGCCGTCCCGCCTATGAGGAGTCCGAAAGACAATTGCAAGAAGACCTTGAAAAAAGTATCCAATTCGTTGACGGTCAAGGCGAACACGTACTTCGAGACCTGGGCGAACACACCGGCAAGCACCGCGGCCAAAGCTATTTTGAGCGCTGGAACCAACATCCGGGTATCATCCCAATAAGAGGATTGCCGTTTGAGTCTGAAATACAGCAGGCCGAAATTCACTATCGTCACGAATGAAAATATCGCGGCGAGCGCTTCAATGGAAAAGGAAGAGGATTGCTTCAGGATAACCAACAATACGACGTGTAATACTTCCGACACGAAGGCGATCAGAAGCGGGGTTTTCGTATCCTGAAGCGCAAAAAAACCGCGAGCGAAAAGCGGGATCAGACTCTGCGCGAAGAGGCTGATCGAAAGGAGAGCCAGGATATTGAAAGTCACGATGGTATCTTCCCAGTTGAACTGCCCGCTCCCGAGTATGACGCGAACGAACTGCGCCCGAAAAACGACCATCAGCGCCGAGAGCGGTAATACGAAGAACAGGATCCGGCGGGTAGTATCCGCGAGGAGGGTGAAAAAGACTTTCTCCTGACGCTCGGCCATCGCGATAGACAACGCAGGAAAAACGGCTACCGAAAAAGCGACACCGAAAATCCCCAGAGCGACGCTTTGAATATTGTTCGCGAGCGTAAAAGCAGCAAGACTTCCGGAAGCCAGGAGCGAAGCGAACCCCGTCATGACCAGAAGGCCGATCTGATTCACCCCTATACTGAGAGAGCGCGGAATCATGAGACGGATCACCCTTCTCAGTTCAGGATTTCCGAGTGATCTCCATGGGTGAAAATGGACGCGCCATCCGGCCGTGGAGAAAGCCGGCCACTGTGTCGCCATATGTAAAAAAGAACCGATGACCACCCCGAAACCCAGGCTCTGAACTCCGAACAACGGAACCAACACCAGAATACCGAAGATGATTCCGATATTATAAAAAAGAGGTGCGAAAGAGTAGGCGATGAAACGCCGGAAAGACATCAGTACTCCGCTCAGGACGGCGCTCACCGCCAAAAAGAGAGGCGAAAGGAGCATGATCCGAGTCAGACTGATCGTCAGTTCGCGCTTTTCCCCCGTGAACCCGGGCGCGATGACGGTCACTACCGAACCGGCGAATATCATTCCCAGGAGACAAGCTACCCCGAGTATCGACACCAACATCCAGAGGACATCCGATGCGAGAGTCCATGCTTCCTCTTCCTTCTTCCGTGATCGCAATTCGGTGAACACCGGAAGGAATGCCGCGGAAAGGGCTCCAAGAACGATCAGACTGTAAAAGAGATCCGGAAGACGGAAGGCGGCATAGTACGCGTCCAGCGTATCCCCGGCCCCGAACTGCGCAGCCAACAAACGATCCCGTAGAAATCCGAGAAAACGACTCGCGATTCCCGCAAGAGAAATGATGAAAGCGGCCATTCCGATAGTCCGTGTCGTTTTCAACCCTATGTTTCGCCACAATCGTATCATCCCTCCCCTGCATCGAAAAAATGAATTATTCGGAATCATTTCTCCCGTATTTCGGAAGATTCCCCTCACTTCTCGTACGTAAACGCGGTCCCCACGAATCGATCCGTCTCCAAAGTACCTTCGAATGAGATTCTCCGTCCATACGGTATCAAATCTCCACCCGTCTGCCAAACGCTTTTCCATTTCTCCGGATACGTGATTTCAGATTTCAATGCGCTCCCGATTGTTCCTGATTGTTTCTGAAAAAGCACGGAAAAACGTTCCGCCCCTCCTTGACGGAGTTTTTCCATATCAAGTTTCCAGGGCAACCGGTATATCAATTCCACCGTGACGCTTTCACCCGGACTCACGTATACCCAAGACCCGAAAACCGTTTTTCCGTTTTCCTCCCCGATACGGGTACCGCTCCCCTCGTGGACACGCTCACTCTTCTCCCGGGCTTCCACCAAAACATCGCGTCGGAAACCGAGCGCCTCATAATCGAGCGGAGGGGTGGGAAATTCCCAGGTCGTTCCCTTGACCGACAGAAGTTCCGAACCGAGAGGAACATACACTCGCAGATAATCCGCATTCACCTTGTTCCACCACTCATACGGAGTCTGCCCTCCGGTGTGATGACGCATGATTCTCAATGTATCCGTGATCGAACCGTCGACCGCGATATCGGCCCGATGCGAGATCGACTCCTCCACCACGCCATCGGTCTTATATCCGTTGATATTGCTGTGAACCACGCTCACGAAATCCTTCTCCGTCTCCAAAAGTCTTCCCGACCAACCGGATTGATCGATCATCTCTTCGACACCCGGGTTTCTTGCGTACAGAAGAACGTGCTTCTGATTCAAACCCTGGACAAGCGCCTCCGCTACCCGCAAAAACTTCCGATGATCGCCGAGCTTCATCATGCGATCGAACACCTCAACGGAAAGATCCGAAAGGATCTTTTTCGGATTGTTCTCCGTCTTGTCGTATTTCTCCTCTACCTGCTCCTGAACTATCTGGATGAAGTTCCCCGCATCGATCGTCACCCCATAAGCCGGCAAATCGATCGGACCGATCACTGCAAGAAGTTTTTGCATGACAGTCGGCGTTACGGTGATCACTCCGTCGACGGTCGGTCCGCCCGTTTTCTCATAGAAAAAGATCGCCTTCTCGGCGGAAGTCGGAAAATCAGGATACCAATTACTGTCATGCAGGCTCCAACCGGCGCTGATCTTCTGTATCGGCTGAGGAGGAACGATATTCTCCTTCAGCTGACCGTCGGGATTGAAGATGCCATCAACGAAGAAATCTTCCAGGATTCCGTCGTGAACACTCAGAAGCGCATAACTTCCGATAAATCCACCCGTCGCCCGCAATTCATGGTTGTTTTGAAAAAGAAACAGGTATTTCCGCGGACCATTTCCCCCGAGAAGTTCCTCGAATACGCGCTCACGCT
>JAYRFE010000059.1:0-10513 GCA_041908545.1 Candidatus Moraniibacteriota bacterium | reverse complement strand
GTCAGTGTCAAAAAACTGTCGGAATTGCTTCGTGTCCCGGTATCCGCCGTCATCACCGAGCTCATGAAGAATGGCATCATCGCCACCATCAATGAAGAAATCGACTTCGATACCGCGAGCATCATCGCTTCCGATCTCGGATTCGATACGAAGCCGGAAGAAGCGGAACTCGAAGGGAAGATTACCCTTGAGAATCTCCCGGAAATCCTCGCTGCCGAACAATCCGGTGAAGAACCGCTTACCTCACGTGCGCCCGTCGTCACCATCCTCGGTCATGTCGACCACGGAAAAACCACCCTGCTCGATACGATACGCAAGACCAATGTGGCCGTCGGGGAAGCCGGTGGCATCACCCAACGTATCAGCGCGTACCAGGTAAAGAAGCATGGAAAAATGATCACCTTCATCGATACCCCCGGACACGAAGCGTTTTCCGGTATGCGCAAACGCGGGATGTCCATCGCGGACATCGCTATCTTGGTCGTTTCAGCCGAAGACGGTGTCCGCCCCCAGACCAAGGAAGTGATCGAATTCATCAAGGAGAAAAAGATCCCCGTCATCGTCGCCATCAACAAGATCGACAAGCCGGAAGCCAAACCGGACCGTGTCAAACAGGAATTGGCCGAATACGGCATCCTTTTCGAAGACTGGGGAGGCGATGTCATCTGCAACTACGTAAGTGCGAAGAACAACATCAATATCGACAAACTCCTGGACAGCATCCTCTTGGTAGCCGAAGTCGAGGATTTCCGTGCCAATCAGAAACGCGACGGCCTGGCCGTGGTACTCGAGTCGAATCTCGATCCCCAGAAGGGTCCGGTCGCGACCGTACTCGTTCGGACAGGTACGCTCAAAGTCGGCCAGGACATCATCGCCGGAGGCACATTCGGCCGCATCCGACGCATCGAAGACTTCGCCGGACGAAACCTGGCTGCGGCTCTCCCGTCGGTTCCAGCCACCATTTTCGGCTTCAATGAACCTCCGGCTGTCAATGACATCGTCCAAGTGGTGAGCAGCAAGGCTCTTGCCCGTCTCAAATCGCAGGAACAGGGAGATCACACCTCGCTTAAAAAGATCCGCTCCGAAGAAGACGAAAACATGAAGCGATTCCGCATCATCATCAAGGCCGATGTCCAAGGATCGGTCGAGGCGCTCGAACAGATACTCTCCGGAATCGGAAACGAAGAAATCGTACTCGAGGAAATCAGCTCCGGGGTCGGAGCCATCACCGAAAGCGATGTCAAACTTGCCGAAAGCGCCGGGGCTATGATACTCGGATTCAATGTCGAGCCGACCGCTGTCGCCAAGCGTATGGCTGAGAACGCTCACGTCGACATCGAAACGTTCAATATCATTTACAAATTGGTCGAGGCGGTCAAGGGCCACATGTCCGCCCTGCTTCCTCCCGAAACGATCCGTACCGAATTCGGACGCCTCTCCGTCCTTGCAGTATTCAAGACGGGAAAGCGGGACATGATTATCGGTGGCCGGGTCTCCGAAGGAAAGATTGTTCGTGGATCCCTGCTCGAAATCAAGCGCGACGACGAAATCATCGGGAAAGGCGCCATGGGCAATCTCCAACGCAACAAGGAAAATGCCGATGAAGTGGGACAAGGCAATGAGTGCGGTGTCGTCTTCGACGGCTCCATAAAAATCCAGGTGGGCGATACACTGATCTGCTACAAGGAAGAAGAGAAGCGACGCAGCCTCTGAGAAAAGACTTCCCGCGAAACCGGATAAAGAAAGAACGCTCCTCCTGATCCGTTTTCGTGATCCGTTCGTGTTTCCGGTATCATTCACACACCTATGGAGTTTCCCCTTCCCCTGCCCGTTATCGAAACAGTGGAGAGCCTGAAAAAGGCCGGTTTCGAAGCATACATCGTCGGTGGATGTGTCCGTGATATCCTGATCGGCCGAACACCCAAAGACTGGGACATCACTACCGATGCGCTGCCAGAACAGATTCAGACGGTTTTCCCCGATCATGTCTATGAGAATACGTTCGGAACCATCAGCGTGAAAGTCCCGCGCTTCCACCCGTTGACGCCTCCGCAATACGAGCACGATATCATCGAAGTGACGACTTATCGGACGGAAACCGGCTACAGCGATCATAGACGGCCTGACCGAGTCACTTTTGTCACGACGCTCACTGAAGACCTTGCCCGTCGAGATTTCACCATCAATGCACTTGCGGCATCAGTCGACCGATGGACTCCGTCCGAAGAAACCCGATCGACGGCCATCTCCGAACTCTCCCTCATCGATCCATTCGGTGGCTTGGCCGATATCGAAAAGAAAGTCATCCGCGCAGTCGGTAATCCGGAGCAGCGCTTCGAAGAAGATGCCCTTCGCATCATGCGCGCCATCCGTTTCGCGAGTGAACTCCGCACCCCGGAAAAACAATCGGCATCCTCGAACTGGCACATCGATGAGCCGACACTCGGGGCCGTCAAAAAATACGCCGCGAATCTCAACATCATCTCTCTCGAACGTATCCGGGACGAATTTTCACGCATCATCCTTTCCCAAAGTCCCGCTTTCGGCGTCGATCTCCTGCAATCGACCGGACTGCTTCACTACATCGTTCCGGAACTCGAAGAAGGAGTCGGGGTCGGACAGAATCTCCATCATATCTACACGGTCTGGGAACACAATCTCCGTGCACTCGAAACTTGTCCATCCCCGAAACTGCATGTCCGTCTCGCCGCCTTGCTCCATGATGTCGGTAAACCCCGAACAAAACAGGGTGACGGGTACCGTTCGACGTTCTACAACCACGACCACGTCGGCGCCCGCATGACCAAAGTCATCCTGGCTCGACTCCGATACCCGAAGGACATCATCGAAAAGACGACTCTTCTGGTTGACAATCACCTGTTTTACTATAATGTAGGAGAAGTGACCGAGGCATCGGTCCGGCGACTCATCAGGAAAGTCGGGCTGGAAAACATGCATGACCTCATGGATGTCCGTATCAGCGACCGACTCGGCTCAGGTGTTCCCAAGGCGAAACCCTACAAGCTCCGTCACCTGGAATACATGATCGACAAAGTTTCTCAGGATCCGATTTCGGTAAAGATGCTCAAGATAAACGGGCAGGACCTGATGCGGGATTGTTCGCTTGCTCCCGGACCGAAAATCGGGGCTATTCTTGACGTATTGCTCGCGGAAACGATTGAGAATCCGTCGATCAATACCCGGGAAACACTTCTCGCCAAGGCTCAATCGCTTCTCAAACACAACCTCGACGACCTTCGTTCCCTTGCCAAAGAAAAAATCGAGGAGAAACGGAATACGGATGACCAGGATATCAAGCAGCAGCATTTTGTTCAGTAATCCCCCACGGAGCATAGTATAGTGGTAGTACGCGCGCTTCGGGTGCGTGAAGTCTGGGTTCGATTCCCGGTGTTCCGACTAGCGAGATTGTATCCTCATGAAAATCATCATTCCCCATCCCCGTGAAAATGCCGTCTCACTCATGCGTCGAGCGGGTTATATATTCCAAAGGACGGAAAATGGTGAGCAGAGTTTTATCCGGCCGCTTGCCCGATCAGGATATCCACGTTTCCATGCCTATATCAAAACCGAGAGCGGGGATTTTCTCGTAAACTTCCATCTTGACCAGAAACGGGAAACCTATGGTGAAGACACCCGTCATCACGGTGAGTACGTCAATGAAGGCCCCCTCAAGGAGGAATCCGCTTATCTTCTCCGCATGTTCGGACCGGATGCGCGCATCGCGTAAACAAGAAAACGAACGGTGGCATCCTCTCTTTTTTCCTTGCGACGTGTTCGGAAACACCAGCATCGGAAAAAAGAGAGGGTGCCACCGTTCACCAGAATCCGTCTGGGTCACGAAACAAACAGCTCGCCGAGGTGGTGAAATGGTAGACACACTAGCTTTAGGCGCTAGCGGGAGCGATCCCATGGAGGTTCAAGTCCTCTCCTCGGCACACAAACAAACACCGCCGGACCCATCAGGCCCGGCGGTGTCATTTTTTCCCTTTTTCAGTCTACCTTCTCCTTGGAAGCTGACGAGTAGTCATCAACGATCCAAAAAAATATGTCACGAACAAGGCAAGAAATCCCAGAAGAAGAGTCCGGAAAGTAAACAGGAAAGTCTCCGGAACATAACTCGAAAGCAATGCGTAGTACTTTTTCATCCCCTTCTGGTTTCCGGAAGCCAGTCCCGCATCCTGGACTTCGACCTGCGTCTTTCCGGAAAAACTCGACTCCGTAGAGTCAAGGGGTGAGATATCCCATATGTCATACAGCGCACGACGCATCAGGTCAGTCTGGATGATAATCGCGTGAAAAGAGATATCATAAGAGGTTCCTCCGGCTTTTTCAATCGGAAGCGAAATCGAATCCGTCGCCGATTCCTCAATCGGTTCCTGATCCACTCGCCATTCGGAATGCATACCGGGATGAGAGGCGATGAATTTCGGCGAATACTCCGCCTTCAAAACGACCGTTGAACCGGCGAAGGTCTGTAAAGCTTCATCCGAATAATTCGGACAAAGCCCCCCGGGGCAGCTCGTCGTCGCCGTACCGAGGACATCACGGTAGAATCCCAGAAGTTTTTTCCAAGCGACCGACGTATCCGAGGATACGATCTGCACATACGGGTCGATGATATAAAACAAGCGAGACATGGTCACCTCCTGGCCAGTCGCCGTATTGACAGCCGTCACCGTCACTTCATAGCTATCTCCGGTCTCACCCGTCACCGGAAAGAATGCGATATTCCCCTGAGCTACGTTCGAGCAATCCGGTGATACGCCGGACTGATTGCACACGAGTGGTTTCTGATTGATCTGCCACGAAAAATCCCGAAGACCGGAACTGTCGATCTTAAGACCGATAACTTCGTTCTTGATCACCTGACAAGCCGTACGTTCAAGCGCGGAACCATTGCAGATCATCTTTCCTGCATTCAATTTCACATGCGTTCTTGTCCCGACGACGACCGGATCGACCAGATATGCTTGAATGCGTTTCCCGGTCGAAGTGAACTTCGCGATCACCTCGGAATTCCCCTTCCTGATTCCTCCGCCCTCGATATTTTCCTCAGCCCGTAATCGAAACCGGATATATCCGGTTCCTCCGGACATCGATCCGAGCAAGGAAGCCGGTATATTCATTTTGAAATGCAATACGCCAAGATCATTTCCTTTTGTTCGTGTCACAAGCTCGGAACTGACGGCTGGAGCGGTGATGTTTGTCGGACTCGAAAAACGCGGGTTATCACTGATATCGATATTCCAGTCATAATGCATATTACTGCCTTCTTGTAAGGCATTATCGATCGCCGCCTGAACAGTCACGAGATCCCCGCTCTTATCGGACGTCTCATCGTTTGTCAGGCTGCTCGAACTCACATTCAGTTGTATGGATAGGTTTGATGACTGTCCCCCTTCAGTAGGATTGACGAGATTGTAAGGTATGCAGTCATTCGGATCCATATCCGCCGTCGGAAACGTCACCGGATAACTTTTCACGGACTGTACATATTGCCCCGTCGATCCTCCTACCAACGAAGGAGAACATCTGTTCTTCGAAAACGCCCACATGACATACGACGAGGAGTCATCGTGCTTGGTCGGTATCATAGATGTCCCTTCAACCGCAAGACCGACCTCATCCCCGCTGAAATACGTCCATGAAAACTCATCCGCACCGAATCCGACCACTGTAGCCTCATCTTTCTGCCCATTGTTTGCCGTGCTCGGATCGCGCGGATTCGTCTTCCAGAAACGTTCTTCGCCCGCGTCAAATGTTCCGTCTCCGGATACCAGGCCACCATTCGGCTGAGCGAACACATGTGTACACAAATTCCTCACCGATCCACCGGTGACGGCACTGCATGAAGCAAGCGGGGCCGCGCAAACCGTCGCGGTAGACGGATCGGTAACACAACATGGACCGCCAATCGCACAAGAGGGAGTAGACCCTCCGGCACACACAGGAGCGCCGACCATCGTACACCCACCGACATTGCAGTCCGGTGGCGTTTCGGAAAAAGGGGTGATCGTCCCGCCACCGGAATTAGCTACCGGATCTCCGAAAGCATCCACGCCGCCACCGCCAAAGGTGATAGTACTCGTCACGGGATCGATCTTCGTCTCCCCTTCCAGGCAGGCCGGATATGTCCCTGCCGGACAGGAAAACGAGACTGAGGAAGTGGAACTGGCAAGTTCATATACCTCACCGGACCTCGGCTCATACACCGCGCAATAGTCAGCCCTTCCTTCCTTGTTGTCTCCACCGAAACGGGCTTTGTACCCGTCATTATCATCATCTACCGCATAACTCGTCCCCGGATCGACATTGTCATACCCATTCTGAACCAGGATACTTGCTGCCTCGATCCTCCAATCCTTGGAATTATATGCCCCGTCACCGTTGTAATCACAGCGTGCCGCATTACAATCCTTTCGCTTCAAATACCAGGTATAATACAGCATCTCCGAGGAGTTGCTGAAATAGATCGGCATGGCACGCGCCGTCACTTTCGTTCCGCTTTTCGGATCGGAGGGAGAGAAGAAAATCGAGACTTCCGGCGTTGTCTTCTTCCTGCCATTCACATTGAAGCTCTGCATCGTATCCCGAACACTGTCTCCATTGATGTTATAACGCTGTTCAAGTTTGCTGGCCACCTTACCGACCGAAGGGATACTGGCGGCTTGCGCCGATGAGAAAGGCATGAAAAGCAGGCTGATCAGGCCGATGGCGGCAACATATCGCCGAAGAACTCCCACTGATGGCGCTTCCTTCATATTTTATGTTCACAACTAATGCAAGACGAGAAAAACGAGGTCTACCAAGAAAAAGAAGGTCCAATTCGCCAACCACGACGCATATATCGACCGAGAGAAATACGCCACCGCTCCCGAAAACAGACTCGCATAACAAAGTAACGCATATTGCCAGGAGAACCCACTGGAAATTCCGATAAAACCGATGAAAAGCGCTGACTGCAGCACGATCGCGACCGGTCCGAACGGACCAAGCCAGAGCTTCATGACTAATCCGCGAAAGAACACTTCGTACAGTAGGGCTATCCCTCCGACCACCAGAACCTCATAAACGACGAACCACGCGAAACTCTTTTCGATGAAGGCGGGAAGTCGATAGGCTTCCCGAAAACCCTCCACTGGCAAGAGAAGAAGCAGAAGAACGCCGCCGACCACTATCATGACTCCCCCCCAAAAAAAAGCTGGTAGCCAACGAGCCTCACGAAGACCGATCGATGAAAGCGGCTCCTTCAATATCATTTTACAATAGATCACCGGGAGCACCAAGAGAAAAATGATGCTCGCGATGATGTCCTGCAGCGTCGAATCGAGCGACCCGCTTTCAGGAAGACCGTAAAGCAGACCAAGGGTGATACAAACGAACAGTGTCGTCATGATCATTTTCTCCTTCTGAATCGGCAATCTCTGTTTCATACTGGAAAAGTCCGGTTTGTTACGAAGTGGTAAACAGGTATCAGGGTCGTACGTTCGAAGCATACGCTTCAAGCTGAAGCCTTCTTCGGGATACCGAATGACAGGGCGTATTGCTTTTCTCGGAAGTATATGCCGAAAACGATACCGAGACCTATGGGGAGGAAATTCAACAGAAATGCGAAGCCTTCCACTCCCGTCGCAAACATAAGCGCTCCGCCAGCCTGAAATAGGAATACCGGCTTCATTCGGACGGTCAAATCATCCTTGATCAAAAGCAGGAAAAAGATGAGGAGAAAAAAGCATATCGTCACTACGGTGCCGACAAGGGGAGAGGACCCGATTAGAAACAGATCGAGAAAATCCTTAAAGCCGGCAACCATAAGCGGCCCACTGTACGCCCACAAGCGAACCTGCCTCGTCTTTTCCGATCCTCCCTTTCCGGATGCCTGTCGTCGCGCCCGTTCCCGATCTTCCGCATTCCTCATCTCGGCGCGTTCCTCCGTGGCCCGTTTTATCCGGTCATAACCTTTCTTCAATTGAAGCGCTGGAACCACCATATCGTTTCACCGTAGATCTTACCGGATGCCCACCTTTACTCCGCGGTCTCCGAATCGAAATCCTTCTTTGCCTGCTCGATTTCCAAGAGCTGACGCGGATCGGATGTGATGATCTGATCTTCGCTGTACGATGCGACAACCTTGATGGCCGCATGCTTCGTCCCGGCGAAAAATATCCCCTCCCCGACCGAAGATTCGAGCAGAAGGAACTTCTCATGATCCGTGAGATAAAATGTCTCCGCCACCGTTTCAATCGAGGCCGGTGACTGACGGAGCAGGAGCTGCAGGGAAGAATTCGTGACAATCGCTTTCCCATGACGTGAATTCATGAAATCGCTGATATCCTGAGTGATGGTCGTCAGACCAGTGTAGTACTTCCGGCACCGCTTCGCGATACCGAACAGGAATGCGGCGGCATCCTCATGCTGCATCATCACCCATGCTTCATCCACTACCACGACACGCTTTTTCATCTCCGTCCGGATCTCATTCCAAATGAACTGGAGAATAATGTACATGGCGATAGGACGAAGCTCCTCTTCAAGGTCGCGGATATTGAAAACGACCAGCTGACTGTTCAGGGTGACATTCGACTGCTTATTCAGGAATCCCCCGAAAATACCCTCGGTGTACCGCTCCAGCCGTATCGCCAGGGACTCGGCTCCATCCATATTCTGCAAAACGGCATACAGATCGGACATGGTCGGATACGATGAAGCGGTCAGTTTCGAAAAATCGGATTGTGCCGTGATATCCCGAATGGCATATGTTTCACGGATAGCCCGATCGAGGATGGAATCCTCCTCCGGAGTGACCATCCCGAGCATAAGGTGAAGCAGACCGACCAAATTCGCGATATTGCTTCGAAGCACGCTTTCCGCGTCGTCCTCATCGTTTTTCCGCGGGAGATCGAACGGATTGAGATGCACCGTCGAATTCAAGGCGATCTTCATGAAACTCCCCCCGACGGTCTCACACAGGTGCTTATACTCGTTTTCCGGATCGAGAATGATGACGCTCGCCCCGAACATCATGGAACGTAATACTTCCAATTTGACCGTATAGCTCTTTCCGGCCCCGGATTTCGCAAAGACGACCATATTCGCGTTCTCCAACTTGAAACGATCGAAGAGGATCAGGGAATTATTGTGACGGTTGATACCATACAAGATGCCGTCACCTGATGACAGATCAGAGGAAACGAAAGGGAACGTGGTTGAAAGCGGTTCCGTATTCAGGTTATTCGCGACATCCAACGTATCGGTGCCTATCGGCCGGGTCGAGGCGAAACCCTGCTCCATACGCAGAATGGCCGGCTTCACATACACCAGCTGCGCTTCAAGGAGCGATTCCACCGCACCCGACTTCTCGCTCAGGTCATCCTGATCTTTCCCATATACGGTGATATAGAGACCGAAACGGAAAAATTTCTCCGTCCCCTGTTGGAGTTTATCCCGCAGCGCCTCGATATCCTGGAAAGCCGTTTCGAGCATCGGATCACGGACCTTCCCACCTTCCGTCTCGATGGATATTTGTGATTGCACCTGAGTGGATGATTTCCGAAGCTGTTTCAGGATATTGGCGGTATCGACCGGATGGATAAAAAGTGCCGTATCCATGGAAAAGTCGAGATTGATGACCGGGGAAAACCAGTTCGTCGAGAGATATCGGGGATAGGCGATGACGAAGTATGTCCGAGAAAACACGTCACCGATCTGTATCATATTCGGACTCAGACGGACCGCCGGAGGCGCGATCAGGTCGCGGACCGTGGCGATTCCCTTCTGATACAGCGCCTCCGTATCGCGCGCCGTCATGGAACCCAAAGAAAAATCGGTCTCCGGAGAACCGTTTTCTACTTCCTGTTTTTTTCGCTTGAATAGATCCATCTCTTTTCTTCTGCGTTATTTCAATTCTACCTGATCGATATTTTTCAGAATGGCCGAACTGAAAACCGACGGATTGTAGCTGTTGTACAACAATTCTATCACTTCCTCCGTCTCGAGCATCGTGACATGGACACCGGTTGCCGCCAACGCGGCGCTCACGTGTCCTACCCGCTGGAGCAGCTGGCTCCGATACGTCTGAAAAAGCTCCGGTCGGTTCTCGACCGCCTCCTTCGATTTGAATAACCCGAACATCTTCTCCTTCAGACCGCTCCGCTCATCCTCTACCGCCGAAAACGGAACGATCGCATAAAAATATTTCGACATGATATTGGATACTTCGGTCAGATTCTTCACGTATCCCCGATACTCGGAAATCTGAAATCGGAGCAAATCGTTCTCCTGCTCCTTTTCACGGGCGGAAAGAAGCGCCAGATACGGTTCAATATTCAATCTCCGGGAACTTATGACGATCTGTACCGGAAAGTCGAGCGAATTAAGAAAATTTTGATACTGCAGGATGATCCCCTCCTGTTCATCCGATGACTTCAGATCGAAATTCAACGAGGAAACAAGCAGAATCGCCCGAAGAGCACCGTTTTTCAGCACCACTACC
>JAYRFE010000058.1:0-15643 GCA_041908545.1 Candidatus Moraniibacteriota bacterium | reverse complement strand
TCACCTCCATGCCGTTCGTCAGACGGACACGAGCGATCTTTCGGAGAGCGGAGTTCGGTTTCTTCGGGGTCGTCGTCGTCACCTTCACGCAGACACCGCGTTTGAAAGGACTCTGTGTCTTGGTGATACGATTTTTGATGGTATTGGTAACGAAAGTCATCGCCGGAGACTTGGATTTCCGGACACTAATCTTTCGTGGTCGCTTGATGAGCTGGTTAATCGTGGTCACAGCAGTACACTGGTAAAAAATTACGTCAAAAACAAAGAGAGAACACTCGTTTGTTCAGTAATGCTTATCCTACCGAAGAGAGACGATATTGTCAACATCCCCGTCTCTCCCTCTCCCTAAAAGGTCAATCGCACGAAGAAAGACAGGACAAGATTGATGAAAAAGCCGATCGGTGTCGCCAGGAAAAAAACGGCAAACAGAAGGAGGAAGATGCCATAATGCTCGAGCCAGATCTTCGTTTCTTCCCGGATTGGAAACAGGACATACAGGAGTTTCGATCCGTCGAGGGGCGGAAAAGGGAGCAGATTGAAGCAGGCCAACACGACATTCCAGAAAATGACTACCAACAAAAGACCGAATAATACCTGTGGCAGGGAACCGGAAAGCGCCTCCGCGAACGAATCGAACCGATCAAAGAATGATCCGCTCCCGTACACCACTCGGATGAACTGAGTCACGATATCCTGTTTGACCAGGGATGCAAGGGGCAACATATGCGCGATGACACCTGCTACTGTCGCCGCAAGAAGATTGGAACCAGGACCAGCAAGAGCGACCCAAAGCGGACCCCACTTCTGGTCCTTCAGATTGTACGGATTGTATGGAACCGGCTTAGCCCATCCGAATGCGGATCCGGTCGTCATGATAAGAAGTGCCGGCAAAAGTATGGAACCGAACGGATCGATATGTTTGATCGGGTTGAGGTTCAATCGGCCGGCGTATTTCGCTGTCGTATCACCGAGCCATAGAGCCATGACTCCGTGCGAAACTTCATGAACGATAACAGAATACAGGAGGGTGAGGAAATAAAAACCGATAAGAATGGATTCTTGTAGCATACTTGGATCGAAAAAAGGTGAAAACCCGCAAAACACACGGGCACTTGCCATTCCCGCCTATCCATGATACTCTCATATCCGTTACCAAGCAACTGATTTTACGTCTATGAGTCGAATATGCGACCTGACCGGACGCGGCACCAAAACCGGAAACAATCGGAGTCACTCGAATGTGAAGACTCGCCGCACGTTTGCGATCAATGTCCAGACGAAGCGTATCGGTGGCATGAAGCTCCAGCTCTCCACCAAAGCTCTCCGCACCCTGGCCAAGCAGTCCAAGATTGCCTGATGTTCGGAGATCTTGTCTCTTTCTTTCCCGAAACAACCGACACAAGGATAAAAAAGCACAGTCTTCGACAGAACTGTGCTTTTTCAAGTCAGGAGATTTCTCCTGCTGAAAAAATATGACTTCCTTCCTTTTATCCGCTCTTCTCCTGCCGAAATCAGAGTTTCCGACGCCTCTTCCTCATAGGTCTCTCATATTCCCCAAGACCTGTAAGAATCGCCACTCGCGCCGAACTCGCACACTTGCGCGTCCTGAGCGCGTTCTGACAGCCCTCATCCAACAAGACATGCTGGCATTGAGGATTGAAATCGCATCCGGTCCGCACGATTACTACTGGAATAACCCGACCATTCCTCATACTCGGTCTTCCTTTCCTTGAAATACATTATTGTGAAACAGCAAGAACTCTTTCATGCCGAAAACTCTCCCCCTAACTTCAGACCTTCCTTCACTCAGGTTTATACCGGACAAAAGACGCCCGGTCTCTCTGATCGCTCATCAACTCGCCAACAATCTATTCGAGTATCCCGTCAAGATTGACGTCATACAGCACCTGCTCGGCGACCAGACGATACTGAATCAATTCCTTTTCATCGAACCAGATCCTGATTTCCCGCTCGGCATCCTCCGGATTATCGGAACAGTGGACAAGATTGCGCACCGCCCGCTCATCCAGACTTGAAAGAGCGTAAGAATCGATAGTGAAATCACCCCGTATGGTTCCCACATCGGATAAGGTCGGCTCCGTGCTCCCAACCAGCTTTTTCACGATAGCGATGGATTGATTCCCTTCGACCACGAAAGCCAGCACCGGCCCGGAAGTGAAATAACGGACGATCGTATCGATGATACCCTTTCCATATTCGATCGGATCCTTTTCGACCGGCAACCCATGGGATTTCCGCTCTTCCACGATACGGTTCCCCTTAGAAAGGAACCACTCGTCGGTCTTCTGATAATGCTCCCACGATTGGGCCTCGGTCGGGACGAGAAACTTGAAAGCGATCATCTTGAGCCCGGTTCGTTCGATTCGATGGATGATTTCTCCGAGAAGCGCCCTCTGGACGCCATCCGGCTTGATGATAACGAGTGATCGCTCTTTCTTCGGGTGCTGTTCCATACTAGGTACGTTAATCGGCAATAAGACACAGGAAATTACACTCTACGAAAAAACAGTAACACGGTATCACTCTAAAAGCAAGTATGCTCCCTACTCTCCCTCCAAATGACAACTCGTTTCCCGGCAGACGTATACGATATCTCCCTGCTGATCGGTTCGGAGAATACGCACTCCTCTCTGCCGAAGCCGGGAGAGTATCTCATCGGATGGATGCCCATAACGGTTCTTTCCGACCGAGATAATCGCATCATCAGGTCGCACCCTTGAAAGCCATTCGTCACTCGTCGAGTATTTCGATCCGTGATGTGCCACCTTCAGTATCTTGGTAGGGGCGATATCTGGAAGCACCGTTTCCTCATGCGGCAAATCACCCGTAAACAGAAAACTCATATCACCGAATACAAGCCGAGCGACGATACTCCCTTCATTCGTTTCACTCGAAGCTTTCACTGCCCCATTTGCAGGAAACAAAACCCGAAACTCTGCACCTCCCGGAAAGATGACCTTCGATTCTGTTCCGATGACCGACTGTCCTACCGAATGATCCGCTTCAAGTGTTTCTCTTAAATTACGAAAAACCTCGCTCTCTCCCTCCGATCCATTCGAAAGGTATGTAGAGACATGGTACCGGTTGATCACTGCTGCCAGACCGCCGACGTGATCCGCATCCGGATGCGTCGCGATCACCGACTCGATCTGCCTATCCCAAAACGGCATCTGCCGGCCAAGCCTTCCGAGCAAAACTTTTCCATCCCGGCCACCATCGATCAACACTTGTGTTTTTCCCTGAGAAATGAGTATGGCATCACCTTGACCGACATTCAAAAAAACCACCCGAAGCGGAGAAAAAGTTCTCTCAGTGATCACGAGAAATATACCCGAAACCGCCGCGAACCCTGCGAGAAAAAGGATACCCCATGTACGGATACGCATACGCTATCGCAAAGATATGATTTCAGGCCGATTCATATTTCTGAGACCTCTGGACCACTCTCTGTTGCCACAAGAAAAAGAGAAGGCAACTCACATACCAGATAATAACACTCCATCCCCGGATACCGGTATACGAGGCGTTCGCTCCGGGAAAACTGGCTACCATTTCCGCAATAACCACGAGAGTATGGAGCGCGGCATATGTCATCCACCCGATCAGTGCGCCCAAACCCGGAATCCACCCGAAAATCACCGTACCGAAAGAAGAGAGAAAGGCAGCCGGGACGAGCGGAAAAACAAGCATATTTGCAAACAATGCATATGGAGAAAGCGTCCCGAAATGAATCAGAGTAAGCGGCGCAATGAAAAGCAGCACGGAAAACGTGATGAGAAAAGCGTCAATGAAACTCCTGACAAACCAGGATTTCCCACTGAATCGGCTCCGCCAAGGCGCCGAAAACAGGATCGCAAACGTAGCCAAGAATGAAAGCTGAAAACCGATATCGTAACGCAGAAGCAACGGATTCCCGAACAACATAAGTGCAGCCGTAAAACAGAGGATGGGTATGCCTGAAACCGGCCGAGAAACCAATGATGCCCCGAACCCGGCCGTCGCGACCAGAGCCGCCCGGACCGCCGATGCTGGCGCACCGACCAAAAAGACGAAAAATGCCGTTCCCAGAAACGCTATCCATACCGCTCTCTTCCGATACCAACCAAGCCCGATACCGAGCAAGAAGAATCCACCGGCCAATACGGAAATATTGTATCCTGAAATCGCCACGATGTGCGAAAGCCCGACCGTACGAAAATCGCGAGCAAGAGCTTCGGGAAGCTCGCTGCTCCCTCCGAGAATGAGACCTCGGGCCAATCCGGCTTCCGGTTCCGGTACCCGTTTCTCAATCACCGACACGATAAACATCCTTGTTTCATGAAGACTCTTCCGCAACCGATCATCCTCGCCGATCATCGGATCAATCGGGCATCCCCGTGCCACGAAACCTATCTTCTCCTTCGCGAGATACATCGGATAGTCGAAACTCGGATCAAATCGCTCCGGCCGTTCCAGATCGCACGGACCGAAACGGACGGACATGCCATCCGTCAAGGTCACGTATCGGCTCGTCCGGACCAGAACATACTCTTCCGGACAGACCTTCTCTCCACAGTCATATAACTCCAATATGAAACGAGAATCGAACTCCCCGGCCGACATCTCACTGCGCACGAATCCGACACCCCGCACGTCTTTTTGTTTGTCTAAAGACTGATAATGTCCGGTAGAATGCACGGCTCCTGATATCCCCAATGCGACACAAATTCCGCACCATACTACGAACAAAACGGCCTCTTTCCGAAAAACGACACTCCAGGAGACAAGAACAAGCACAAAGAGAAGCGTCCACATTCGAGCCACATCCCCATCGAAGAATGATCCCGCCGCAATGCCGGACAAAAAGGACACCGAAGTACCCGAAAGGAAAAACCGCCTCATGCCTTCTCATCATCGAGACTTTCGATCACTTTTCGGAAACTCTGCGCGCTTCCGAAAGATTTGTAAACGCTCGCGAAACGGATATAGGCGACTTCATCGACCCCCCGAAGCCGTTCCATCGCCAGACGGCCTACTTCCCGACTTGTGATATCCTTCAGTCCGCGATCACGGATAAGTCGCTCGACATCCCGTAAGACATGTGCGACTTTTTCGTCACCCAGAGGACGCTTCTCGAACGCACGCTCAAGTCCGATGCGCAATTTCATCCGATCGAATATCTCCCGATGCCCATCTTTCTTGATGACGGTCACCCGATAGAAGTCAGGTTCCTCATAGGTACTGAAGCGGGTCCGACACTGTTCGCATTCGCGACGTCGACGCACACTCTTCCCCTCCTGGGTCAAACGGGAATCGACAACCTTCGTTTCAGGATAATGACAATAAGGACACAGCATATTCCCATCTTTGATACCACCGAATACATCGCGCAAGCCCCTCATCCGTCCTCCTGTACCCGAATAATACCTTTTCCCTCCTTCGCACAACTTTATGGCTCTACTTCCTTCACATTATAGTTACAATGCCGAGTGCCCGGACAGATCAGGGTATTACCGTCACAACCCGTAGGCACATTCGTGTCCTGTACCGTTTCCGGACAGTACGTATCAGTCACCGCCTTGGCCGCCGGAATCGAACAGGAGTTCGGGACACAGACGACCTGTACGACAGCGGATTTCGTCACTCCGCCATAGGAGACATCGAAATTCTCCGTCGCATTGAAAGGCAAAGGACGCAATTCACCCTTCGCCGGGAAAGAGAAAGCATTATTCGGAGCATTGGTATCATTCCAAAAAGCGAGATTGGTCACGTTTCCAAGCGGATTCGTGCAACTCGGATAGGGATTGAAACACGCTTTCAAATGACGATCCGGCCCCTGGCTGACGGAGAAGGTCTGTCCGGTACGGTCCAACGTGCTATTACAGCTGTTCTCGCAGATCTTCAGCTTGTTATTCAGGGCGATTCCGACCGTTTTCGTTCCGGACTTCCCCTCAGCGGTATTGGTACAAGTAAGCGTGTAGCTTCCGGAAGCAGTCGGCGTCACCGATTCTGAACCGGAAGTGGCTCTCGCGCCGTTCCAACTCGCCGAAATGACGGAAGAAGCGGTACAGGTGTCGGCCGGATTCAAAACACTCCAGGTGAGCGTGGCCGAATCCCCGAGATCGACATTCGCCGGGCTGATGGAAAGATTGACGACCGGAGCCGGAATGAAGAGATCGGCCTGACAGGAAACGCTTGTACTCCCCACCCCTATCCCGTTACAATTCCAAGTCCAGGGCCCGGTACCCGACACGACAGTTGCGCTACCGGCATTACAGAGACCGGACACTGGGGCGACGGAAAGATCGATACCGCTCACGCTCGTTGAAGCGACTCCGCAAGCACCGTTCGCGAAGGCATTGATCGTGACCGTCTTTTGAACCCAGGAAGAATAATTCCCTTGCGAATCCTGGGTCTTCGCTTGAAAGGTGTATGTACCGGGAGTTATCCAGGTATGAGCGAGACTCTGCGAAGTACCAGAAGCCACCCATCCGCCACCGCCGCTCCATTCATCACCGATTCCGTCATTATTCCAATCGAAAAGATAGCGGATATTGTCTCCGTCCGGATCGGTGGCAGTGACGGAGAAAGAAAGGGGGGCGTTTTGATTACCCGAGGCTGGACCGGAAATGATCGGATTGTCCGGAGGTCGATTCGGATTGTAGGCGGTCAAAAAAAACGGGATCGATTGAGCCGGAATAACAAACGCCGTATCACCGCGAGAATCCAAAGACACTATCGCGGTCGTAGCGGAAAAATCAATCGAAGAGATAATCGTACCGGGAGAAGTGATGTTACAGTCGAAACCGCCGTTCCAGCACGAAAGACCGGCTGTTCCTGTATGCGAAATCGTGACAACCGGGCTGTTGACTTGAAGAGTACCACAGATATCATCCCCGATAGCGGTCCTGTAACATCCGTGAGGTCCCGGTGTGTCCCAAGCCCCGAAAGGTGAGGCCCCGCCACCACCGGTGGCGAACCAAAAAGTATCCGTATCCAGCTGTGCTCCCTGGCGGAAATTCAACACGGAACCGACCGGAAGTGCCGTTCCATCAAGCTGAACCACGCCACCGGAATACACGTCCCCTTTGTATATGACACTCATATTCGCTCGAACACCGCCAACCACACTCCAGTTGACCACATTGCTCCATGATACGTTTTTTGCCTCTGCGGATGCCCCACCAAAACCGATACCGAAATAAAGAAGGAAAAAGAGGATCCCCATCATGCCACGACGCTTCCTGTAGTTCACGACGAAAATCACTAGAAATCCGAGAAATGCGGTCACTCCCACTATGACCAGACCGGTCCACACCGTCAGATTTCCGTCTTCGCCTCGGGAGACAGCAGATACCGGCTTAGGGCACAGGTTCGGATCGATATCCTGACAACGGTATGTCTGGGTGACATCCTCCATCACTTTCCCATCGTGCTCAAGCGTAGTCGTCAAGGTGAAATCCGTATACGTCTTCTCTGGAACGAAACTCTTGGCGAAGCCCATCATATTCGCCGTCACATCACCCTGGTACTGGTAAGAATCGATGATAGTCCCATCCATATCCCGCAAGGTGAGCGTCAGGATATTTCCTGGAATGACCGGTTCGCTGAAATTCGTCCCATGGATACAAGAGAACATCTCCGCCTCAACCCCCGCCTGGAGCGGGTAACTGGTCACCCCCGGAAAATTCACGTTCGTTTCCAAAACGCCATCGCGCGTAAAACGGATATCAAGAAAAGACTTGGACATTCCATCATGCATCTCGACGACGATATATGAGACAGCCGCTTCGCTCAACGGTTGCGCAGCATACTCGACCGTTCTCGTCTCTCCGGGCTTGAGCTCAATGATTTCACTCTGAGTATCGGCCAGAGTCTCCGGGCGAAGGGCGTCCCAGGCATAATGCTTCCAAATCAAAGATACTGCCACTCCTTCGTCTTTGGGGTTCCGAATCTTGACCTTTGCTGTTACTGACTCATCCTTCTTGAAGTGAAGCGGGAAGTTGGCGAAACGATGCTTCTGATCATTCAGAATGACGGTATTCCTCTCAAAAGCCACGAGTTTCGTATCCTGAGGGTTCGTAACCGTGAAATGCGACTGATTTCCGGTCACATCATCCGTAAAAGAGAGACCGAGCAGATTATAGTGCCGGGCGGATTGGAAAAAGAATGCGGCATAATATTCGCCGCCCTCGGCATTCACCGGAACCATCCAATCGAAAGAGGCCTGCCTCTCACCCTTGGCCGAAAGTGTGTATGTTTCCGGCAACAAAAACTGATCGACAAGCGGATATCCGTTGTCCTTCACGTTCTGATCATCCTGTTCCGTACGCTTGAAAATCTTCACATAGACAGTCCCATCGATGATCGGATAGGTGTTTTCATTCTTGATCACACCCCGAAAAGTCAGTGTCGACCCAGGAACCGTCTGGTCGAGAATCGGAGAAAGATTTACCTGTACGGATCCAAAATGATAATAATCGAAGCAATCGACCGCTCCTTCTTCCTGCGCTGCCAACGGAGCATTCACCTTTTCGGGTGAATCAGCAGCCAAGGCCGGCGAAACGAAGAAGAGACACCCGACAAGAACAAGAAATACTGATCTCATATAAAAAGTATCATTTCTTTTTTTATTTTTTAAAACATTTTGTTTCGGAATTATACCACGTATTTCAAAATGCAAAAAATAGGCCACCTTGAGAATCAAGGGGCCTATTATACCTTTCCAATACCTCGACTATTTTTTCATCTTCCTCCGAATGAAAGCCGGAATTTCCAAATCATCCTCCTCGACCAATTCTTTGGACTCATGTCGCTGTATGACTGGCTTCGGTTGTATCTTCTCCTCGATGATCATCGGAGGAGATTCCATATGCCGCGTCGTAAACACGAATTCCGACTCGAGATCATCCGCGATTTCATCCTCCGTCGACTCTTCTATCTCGGCCGTCCTATTCGAAAGAGGCCTGGCGACCGGTTTACTGTGAGCAGCTGCCTGACGCACGACATTCACCAATCCGACCGGAGATTCCTTGCTCGAACCGTCATCGAAGCCCGTTGCGACTACCGTCACCTGTATTTCACCCTTGCGAACCTGATCATCGACGACCGTTCCGAAAATGACCTTCGCGTTCGGATCGATATTCTCAGTGATCACATTGGCCGCCTCGTTCACTTCAAGCATGGTCAGATCATTCGAGCCGGAAATATTGAAAAGCACCCCCTTCGCGCCATCGATCGAAAGCTCCAAAAGCGGACTATTGATGGCAGCCTTAGCCGCCTCAACCGCACGATTCTCCCCGGAAGCGATACCGATACCCATCAAGGCGCTCCCGCTGTCCTGCATCACCGCCCGGACATCCGCAAAGTCGACATTCACTTCCCCTTTCTTTGTGATAAGGTCTGAAATCCCCTGAACACCCTGACGCAGGACATCGTCCACGATACGGAACGCATTGATCAGCGTCATTTTCCGATCGATAATCGACAGGAGCTTGTCATTCGGGATAGTGATAATCGTATCCACGCGCTCCCGAAGATTCGCCAGGGCCTCATCCGCGATAGAGCGCCTCTGTGAACCCTCAAACGAAAAAGGCCGGGTCACCACACCTACGGTCAACGCGCCGAGTTCCTTCGCCGTCTCCGCGACGATCGGGGCCGCACCGGATCCGGTACCACCGCCCAATCCACAAGTAACGAAGACCATATCGGCTCCCTTCAATACCTCCTGTATCTCATCACGGTTCTCTTCCGCCGCTTGGCGGCCGATTTCCGGATTCATACCGGCACCCAATCCCTTAGTCAGGTTCTTTCCGATATGGATTTTCTCCTGTGCCTTCGAGTGATGCAGAGCCTGGGCATCGGTATTGATCGCGACAAACTCAACCCCGCGGATTTTCGCGTCAATCATGCGCGTAATGGCATTCCCTCCGGAACCACCGACACCGACTACTTTTATTTTCGCGAAAGTCTCCAAATCGGGCTTGATCTCTGCCATAATCCTCTTACTCAAGAAAAAAGTATTATTTCATCCGTATACCGCACAAAAAAACGCTCCGGAAGAAGGATACCACTTGCCAGAGACTCCACTCTATCACATGACAGAAAAAAGCATCAAGCAGTACTCTCCACCCAAGAAACGCTTTTGTTTTCGTTTTTTGATTTTACCCGGAATAGCAGGGACACTCTCTCGGTAACAGCTACCTACGGAAGAAAGCGCTTCGCGAACTTCTGCACCTTCTCAATGACCTGACGCATCCGATCGGGTATCAACCGGTCACTCGTCCACCCACGTATTTTCCCTTTCTTCTCCAGTATACTCTCTTCTGCCAAAAGCACCAGCCCGACCACGGTTGCAAACTGTGGCGAATCGACCTGATCCAATATCCCTCCGAGAGGCTTCGGATAGCCGATCTGAGCCGGAAGCCGAAGCGTTCTCTTCGCCAAATCAACCGTCCCTGGCAATAAGGCTCCTCCTCCGGTCAATACGACCCCACCAGGAAGCAGCCCGTCACGACCGATCGATTTCAATTCGGTATTCGCGAAAGTGAATATCTCCTCCAGACGAGCCTCGATGATCTCAGCGATATGATAACGGGAAACCATCCCCTCTTCATGCGCATCGAATAAGCCGAGATCTATCTCTTCCCGTTTTCCGACCTCACGCGGATCAGCCGTACCATACTGAAGCTTCACCGCTTCCGCGACATCGACCGAAGTTCGCAAGCCGATCGCGATGTCATTCGTGATATGCCCGCTTCCCACCGGAAGGACCGCCAAATGCAGTAAATTCCCATCCTCATACACCGCCATCGATGTCGTACTCCCCCCGATATTTATGAGCACGACCCCGAGCTCCTTCTGCTTCTGATGCAGAACCGCCTCCGATGCGGCCAATGGCACAACGATGAGCGACTCCGCATGAGTACCTGCCTGTTCGAGTGCCCGACCGATATTCTTCTGTTGAGCCGTACTTCCGGTCACGACCAATGCGGTCGCCTCAAGCCGAACACCTCTCATACCCACCGGGTCCTTGATATCCTTCTGATCATCCAATCGGTAACTTTTCGGAAGAGCATGTATCACTTCCCGATTCAAAGGCAAAGACAATCGGGCCTCAACCTCACTCAAACAACGGATGACATCATCCTCCCCGACCTCTCCATCAGGTCGACTCACCGCCACGACTCCATTCGCTTCCTGGCACAGGATATCGGCACCTGAAAGAGACACGAAGACCCGCTCAGACACGTGCCCGGACATGCGTTCAGCGTGCTCAAGCGCTATATGACACGCTTTCGCTACTGCCTCCGTATCCACCACCGCTCCGCGACGGACACCCATCGACTGAGTTTCGCCCACCCCGATTACGCGCAATAGCGCCTCTTCCGATACCTCTTCAGCAATGACCACCCGGATATTTGCCGATCCGATGTCTAAACCGACAAGAAGACGACTTTTGGACATAATGATCTCAATCTCTATTTTGTATTTGAAAAAATCGCGGAAAAAATCAGAAAAAACCTACCGCCATCGGCAGCACAAAAAATTATAACCCATATCCTATCGCTTGCACAATTTTCATCCTATGAAATGAGGCAGAAAAATGAAAATCCCTATCAGAACCGATACGAATGACGCGATCAATACCGCTCCGGCGGCCATATCCTTCACGACACGCACATATGGATGCACGTTTGGCTTCACGATATCCAGAATACGTTCGATGATCGTATTGATAAGCTCGAGTGTCAATACCCAGCCGATAACAAGTAATAGGAGAGCCCATTCCGAAGGAAGCAGAGGGATCCAGAAAGCCAGTGCCAATGCCACTAGAGCGAATCCGCACTCGATTTGAAAATTCCGCTCACGAACCAGGGCAAAAACGATACCGCTTGCGGCATGCCGCATACTTCTCCAAAATACTCGTATCTTCATAAGCATGATATTTTTTCCAAAAGCCGCCGCGTACACCTGTTGCCGAAAAATCCTTCAAGTCCTTCTCATCATACCATCCTTTCACCCTTCGCCCAACCGAAAATATCACTCAGACACGCTTCCCGGTTCCGGCAGGAGCTCCATGACGATTCGCCTCACCATATCTCCCGATGCCCGACCCGCTATCGTCTTCATGGCACAACCCATAGCCTTCCCGAGGTCCTTTCGAGAAACCGCCCCGCACTCCGCCAAGGCTCCGGAAACTATTGCCCGTACTTCCTCCTCCTCCATTTCCACCGGCAAGAATTCAGAAAGAATACGAAGCTCCCGTTCTTCACGTTCCGCCAAATCTTCACGTGATCCGGCACGATACTGGAGAATGCTGTCCTTCCGCTGCTTGACGAGCTTCCTGATGACTGCCTGCACATCCTCATCCGACATATCGGCCAACGGCTTCCGAAGATCGATCGCGGTATTCTTCAGGGCGCTTTGGAGTAAGCGGACCGTATCCCGTCGCTCCGTATCCCCATTCTTCATCGCTGCCTTCAATTCATCTTGAAATATGGCTATCAATCCCATACATCGTTTGTGTTACATCGAATTATCCTCAAAAAGAAAAAGTCCGAGGCCTCCTGGCCCAATCGACCACACCCCGGACATTCTTCCATTATCCGATCATCAGTATCCTAAACTTCTAGGCATTCAGACGTTTCTTGATTTCCTGAAGAGCATTCTCATCGAATTTGCCCATCTTTTTCAGACGATCGATTTCTTTACGTATTTTTACCTTGTAAAGCGCTTCATTCCGTCGTTCATCCTTACTCTTCTCTCCCTGACGGAAACGAAGCTTCCGGACACGACGAAGCACACCGCTCTGTTGGACACGACGAGAAAAACGCCGGATAAGACCTTCGGCCGTCTCCCGATCCTTTCGTTTTACCTGTATCATATTCCAAACCTCCTTTCTCTAGAGAGCGATCCGAAAATGAATCCGGAAAGCACTTGTCGACCCGTACCCCCCCACGATGCGACAAATACCTTCCTGAAAACCGGATACCGAATTATTCCTTTACCGGGCGGATATTCTCCGAGAGACGGGTGCCTCCCAACAGGTGCAGGTGGAGATGCCCGATTTCCTGCCCACCGTCACGTCCGACCCGAATAAGCAGCTTATACCCTTTATCGGAAATATTCAAGTTCCTGGCGATATCTCGCGCTACCAAAAACATCCGCCCCACCACTCCGGCATCCTCATCTTCCAGGGTTTCGATACTCTCGATCGGCTTCTTCGGAATGATCAAGACATGTACCGGAGCGATCGGGTGAATATCATGAAAAGCCAAAACTGACTCATCCTCATAGACGATATCCGCAGGAATCTCCTTTCTGATAACCTTCGAAAAGACCGTTTCCATACGAAACCTTTAGCTCGGAATCAAAACCTGATTCGCCTTCAGGATTTTCTTGACCGCATCCACGAGGCGCTCCTGCGTCACCGTTTCCTGGGTTCCGGAAATCATATCCTTGACGATAGCCGTCTCATCCAGGGCTTCCTTCTGTCCGATGATGATGGTCACCTCCGCACCGATACGGTTTGCGACACGCATCTGCGATTTCAGACTGCCACGTCCGAAACTTTCCGCCAGCAATACCCCGCTCTTCTCCAGATCAGCGAAAATTCGCAGACTTTTCTTCTTTGCCAGATCACCGAGTTGGGCCAAAAACACCTTCGGCTTCGGCATCTCATACGGCTTCACCTGGGTCCGTTTCATCTCGAGCACGATCCGATCGATACCGAGTCCGAATCCGATAGCCGGCGTCGCTTCACCCCCGAGCATCTGTACGAGCCGATCATATCGCCCGCCCCCGCCAAGCGAATATTTTTTCCCTTCCTTATCACTCGACCAAATTTCGAAAACGGTCCGCGTATAGTAATCAAGACCTCGAACCAGACGCGAATTGATGACATACGGCAATTCCAACTCATCCAGATACTCAAGCAACCGCTTGAAATGATCCCGGGATTCCTGATCAAGATAATCCAACGATTGCGGAGCATGGGCCGTCAACTGGATACATTTGTCTTCCTTACAGTCAAGAATGCGCATCGGACCGGTTTCGAAACGCTCGCGGCAGTTCTGACAGAGCCGATGTTTCTGCGATTCCAAATAACGCAGGAGCGCCTTCTCATAATCCTTACGCGATTCCGGCGTTCCGATACTGTTCACCTGGAACTCGATATGCTTCAAACCGAGTTCACGAACAACCCGGTATGCCAACTGAAGGGCCTGAGCGTCCAAAATCGGGTCCTCTTCGCCAAACATGTCGAAATTGGCCTGCGTATGCTCACGATACCGCCCATCCTGCGGACGATCATACCGGAACAGAGAGCCCATGGAAAACAGCTTCACCGGCTTTGCCAGGACGGACATACCATGCTGAATATAGGCACGGCACAGTCCCGCTGTCATCTCCGGACGCAATGCGACTTTATCGCCGCCTCGAGTCGTAAAGGCATATATCTCCTTATCAATGATATCTGTCCCCTCCCCGATACTCCGAAGATAGAGGTGCGAAAATTCAACCAGAGGCAGATCGATACGCTGAAAACCGTATTCCTGTTGGGCATGTGTCAACACCCGACGAACCCGTTCCCAGTATGGTTGCTCATCCGGCAAAATATCCCGCATTCCCCGAAGCGCCTGAAGCAGGATTTCTTCCTCACTCTTCACCGGCTTATCCGCCTTCTTGACCGTCTTGGCAGCTGCGACTTTCTCCGCTGGCTTTGTCACTGACTTCACCGAGGTCTTTGCTGTAGTCTTTGCCATAGTCCCTGACTTATCTGATTTACCCGCCTCGATCAAACCGGTGTTCGAAGAGACTTCGCTGGATTCACCCCTAAAAAATCTTCATCGTATCAAGCGGCCATGCCCGCAGAAGCACCTTCCCAATGATCCGTTCCCGCTTCACCGGGCCGAAAACGCGGGAGTCATGGCTATGTCCCCGGTTATCCCCCATCAGGAAATACTCATTATCTCCCAGAGAGACTCTCGACATATCCTGAAGACTCAAAAGCGCCTCTCTCGATAAATATCCGCTTTCATCAAGAAATATCCCTTCCGGATTCGCATCATTATAGATGATGACTCGTCCCTGCCGTATCTCGATCGATTCCCCAGGAAGACCGATGACGCGCTTGATATAGAATGTCTCCGGATTCTTCGAGAATTCGAATACCGCCACATCTTCCCGGTGCAAATCCTTGTACGGTCGGATCGTCAGACCGAGAGGAATCCCGAAGAGAGTGTCCGTCGTTTTGTATCCGAATTCGCTGATGACCAGATACTGACCTTCGTCGAAATTCGGTTCCATACTCTGGCCCGAAACAAAAAAGGGCTGGAAGAGAAAGGTCCTGACCGGTATAATGATGACAAGTGCAAGAAGAATAACCTTGACCAATTCAAGAAAAAGCTGCCCGGTTGTCAGGGTCGCTTCGAATTCATTTTCGTCTTGTGGCACGTTTGAGAACATGCTGACATTTCAGACAAGCGATTTACTCCAGAACCACTCCTCTCCGAAAATTCCTAAGAGAAAACACTCATATTCTAACAGATTTTTTGCTTGAGTGCAAGAATCGGTTCTCCCCTTAAAAAAGCCAAAATATTCAAAAATGGACAGTCTTCAGCCAAAAAGGAAACCGAAACCT
>JAYRFE010000057.1:0-8375 GCA_041908545.1 Candidatus Moraniibacteriota bacterium | reverse complement strand
GGATACGAAGAATACAGGATGGTCTCTTTCCCTGCTGCACGTTCGGAAACGTGGGACATCAGAAAAAGACCATCCTGTGTTCTTCCGAGTTCTCCTCATGATTTGTGGAATAAGACAAGTGAACGTACGCTTATGCAACGAGATTACCGGCCATCGATCATCGAGAAGAAGTGGCAGAGGATATGGGAAGAAGCGGGTGTGTACCGACAGTATTCTCGGAAGAAGAAATACTATGTTTTGGATATGTTCCCGTATCCTTCGGGGGCCGGGCTGCATGTCGGGCATCCGCGCGGGTATATCGCGACGGATGTCATCGCGCGTTTTAAGCAGCTCGAAGGGTATGGCGTATTGCATCCGATGGGGTGGGATGCCTTCGGTCTGCCGGCGGAGCAGTATGCCCTGAAGAATAAGCTGCACCCGAGCGTTTCGGTGAAGAAGAATATCGTGACATTCAAGAAGCAGTTGGCGAAGATCGGTTTCACTCATGACTGGGAACGGGAAATCGATACGACGGATCCGGAGTATTATCGGTGGACGCAGTGGATTTTTCTCCAGATGTGGAAGAAGGGTCTCGCTTATGAGTCTCATGAACCGATCAACTGGTGTCCGTCGTGCAAGACCGGACTGGCCAATGAGGATCTCGAGCAGGGGAAATGCGAGCGTTGCGGATCGACGGTTGAAAAGAAACCTTTGCGGCAGTGGGTGCTCGCGATGACCAAGTATGCGGATCGTCTCCTCAGGGATTTGGAGGGTTCGGAGCTCCGGTGGAATGAATCGATCAAGGATCAGCAGCGTAATTGGATCGGTCGGAGTGAGGGCGCCGAAATCGTTTTCCCGATAGCTGGAACCGAAAGTGAGCTCCGGGTTTTCACGACACGGGTGGATACCGTTTTCGGCTGCACGTATGTGGTCGTCGCTCCGGAGCATCCGTTGATCGATGAATTGTCTACGCATATCTCGAATCAAGAGGAAGTTCGGAAGTATCTGAAGCGGGCAGCGAGCAAGTCCGAGCTCGAACGTACGGAGCTCGCCAAGGAAAAAACGGGGATCAAGCTTGAGGGTATCGAAGCGGTGAATCCGTTCAACGGAGAGAGAGTTCCGGTATATGTCGCCGATTATGTACTCGGGAGCTACGGTACCGGAGCAGTGATGGCGGTCCCGGCACACGATGAGCGCGATTATGAATTCGCCGTAAGGTATCAACTTCCGATACGTAATGTCGTGGCTGCCTATGTCCGGATGACCGGGGTCTGCGCACCGCTTGAGGGGAAGGAAACGACGAGTAAGGACTGTGTGACCGCTTTTATCAAACATCCTACAGAAAGGAAATATCTAGTGCTTAGGTGGCCGGATGGTCACTCGGTCGGATTTGTCGGAGGCGGGATTGAAACTGGGGAAACTCTTGAGGAGGCGGTATCCCGTGAAGTCGTGGAAGAGACGGGTTTTCGAAATTTTTCCATCACTGAGACCTTATTCCCTCATCTTTATGGACATGGATATAAGCCAAGGAAGGATGTGAACTGTCATGATCATGATACTTTTTTTCTGATTCAGTTGAATGATTTAGAGCGGAAGTCTTCTGAAGAAGACACCGGGGAACATGCGGCAGTGTGGATGGAAGAGGATATGGTTTCCGAAAAAATCACCCTGGATCATCATCGTTTCGTGTGGAAACGATATTTGGAAGTGCAACGGACATTCTGTGAGGACGGTATTCTGGTGAATTCAGGAGAATTCACCGGGCTGGCTTCGGCGGAGGCGCGCAAGCGGATGACCGCCTGGCTTACGAAAGAGAAGCTGGGAAAGAAAAAGGTGAATTACAAGATGCGCGACTGGACATTCAGCCGGCAGCGGTATTGGGGTGAGCCGATCCCTTTGGTACATTGTGATGCCTGCGGAGTCGTACCGGTGCCCGAGAAAGACTTGCCGGTACTTCTGCCGAAGGTGAAGTCGTATGAACCGACGGGGACTGGTGAGTCGCCGCTTGCGGGAATCACCAAATGGGTGAATACGGTCTGTCCGAAATGCGGAGGAAAGGCGCGACGTGAAACCAATACCATGCCGCAGTGGGCGGGTTCCTGTTGGTACTATCTGCGTTTCATCGATCCGAAGAATACGAAGGCGCTGGTGGATAGGAAGAAAGAGGCGAAGATGATGCCGGTGGATCTCTATGTGGGCGGAACCGAACATGCGACCCGGCATCTGCTCTATGCGCGTTTTTGGCATAAGTTTCTTTTCGATATCGGAGTGGTATCGACCGAGGAGCCGTTCGGGAAACTCGTCAATCAGGGGCTTATCACCGCATCCGATGGTCGTAAGATGTCGAAGCGCTGGGGAAACGTAGTCAATCCCGATGAAGTGGTGGCCGATTTCGGGGCGGATGCCTTTCGTTTGTATGAGATGTTCATGGGACCGTTCGGGCAGACTATCGCCTGGAATACGGACGGCGTGGTCGGAACGCGACGCTTTCTTGAGAAGGTCTGGAAGCTTCAGGGGAAGGTTTCGAGGAAGGCATCCCGTGTTTCCGATCGGGAAATGGAAAGTCTTGTGCATCAGACGATCAAGAAGGTGACGGCCGATATCGAAGATTTCAAATTCAATACGGTCGTGAGCAGCCTGATGGTCCTCGTGAACGCCTTTGAAAAACAGACGTCGGTCTCATTCTCACACTATCGGACACTGCTGCTTCTGCTTGCGCCGTTCGCACCGCATATCGCCGAAGAACTCTGGTCGCGCCTCGGGTATACGAAGTCTCTTTTTCTGGATGCGTGGCCGGTGTGGGATGAGAACAAAATTTTGACTGAAACTCTGAATATCGCCGTGCAGGTAAACGGGAAAGTCCGGACCGTTCTTACGGTTGCTCCAGATACGGATGAGAAGGTGATGACGAAACTGGCTTTGGCTGATACGAATGTGCAGGCACACCTTGCTGGGCGGACTCCGCGAAAAATCATTTTCATTCCGGGTAAGATCCTGAGTATTGTCGTTTGATCGCGTATGCAGGCGATTATTCTTGCAGCCGGGAAGGGCACACGGATGGGAGGTCTGACCGTGGATACTCCCAAGCCGATGCTTTTGCTTTCAGGAAGACCTCTTCTCGAGTGGCGATTGATGATGCTCCCGGCGGCTATCAGTGAAGTCGTCCTGGTCATCGGACATCTCGGGGAGCAGATCGAGCATCGCTTCGGTAATGAGTGGCAGGGGCTTCCGATCCGCTACGTGCAGCATGAACAGCTGGATGGAACGGGTGGAGCAATGCGTTCGGTGTATAAAGCGGGCGTATTCAATGGTCCGGCACTCGTGACGATGGGAGACGATCTTTACCGGCAGGAAGATCTGGAACGTCTGTTGACTTTCGATGTTGCCGTACTGGCCTGCGAGCTCGAAGATTCGAGTCGTTTCGGTCTGTTGGATACGGATAGGGAAGGAAGATTGCAGGGTATCATCGAGCGACCGCATGCTCCGGGATATGGGCTGGTGAATACCGGTGCGTATATGATCGATCAGGCGTATTTCTCGTGTGATCCGGTGCGTATCAGTGAAACCGAATACGGTTTGCCGCAGACGCTCGCTCTTTCGGCTCAGAACCGACCGATTTCGGTATTGCGGACCCGGGTGTGGCAGCCTGTCGGCCAACCGGAAGATATTACCCTTGGAGAAGCCTTTTTGGAACGATATCGGCTCGAAATATAAATTCATAAGTATTTTTCCTATGTGTGGTATCGTCGGATATTTCGGGAAGCGATCGGCGCAGGAATTCCTGCTTGAGGGACTTCGGCGTTTGGAGTATCGGGGATACGACAGTGCCGGGGTGGCGCTGATCGAGAAGGGAAAATTGAAAGTGATACGTTCGGTCGGCAAGGTGTCGGCTCTTGAGGAGCGACTGACGGAAAGATCGAATGCGAGTATGATCGGTATCGCGCATACGCGCTGGGCGACGCACGGGAAACCGTCCGAAAAGAATGCGCATCCGCATACGGATTGCGCCAAGCGGGTCGCGGTGGTGCACAACGGTATTATCGAGAATTATCGCGAACTGAGAGAGGCATTGGAAAAGCAGGGGCATGTCTTCCGCTCCGAGACGGACACGGAAGTCATCGCGCATATTCTTGAGGAGGAGATGAAAGCCGATTCGTTTGAAGGAGCATTCGTCAAGACACTCAAACGTCTTCGGGGCGCCTATGCTATCGTCGCGGTTTCCGCGGAACACCCGAAGACGATGCTCGCGGCCCGGCTTTCGAGTCCGCTCGTGCTCGGTATCGGGGAAGGTGAATCATTCCTCGCATCCGACGTATCGGCCCTGGTCGGCGATGTGAAACGGGTCGTGTATTTGGATGACGGTGAGATGATGATGCTCGGGGAAGACGGCTATGTCGTGAAGACACTTGCGAATCGGAAACAGAAAAAGGAAGAAGTGCCCCTCGAATGGGATCGGTCCCAGGCAGAGAGGGGAGGATTTCCTCATTTTATGCTCAAGGAGATTTTCGAACAGCCGAAGAGTCTCGCCGATGCGCTGCGTGGGCGATTGATTCCTGATGAAGGACGGGCCCGGCTCGGAGGACTACGGGCGGTGGAGAAGCGCTTGCGGTCCATCGACCGCATTATCATCGTTTCATGCGGTACATCATACCATTCCGGACTGGTCGGTGAATATATGCTCGAAGAATATGCCGGTATCCCGACGGAAGTCGAGATGGCCTCCGAATTCCGGTATCGGAAACCTTTGCTCGGAGAGAAGACGCTTGTCGTCGCAATCTCGCAGTCCGGAGAGACTGCGGATACCCTGGCAGCTATCCGGGAGGCGAAGGAGAAAGGCGCCTTGACGATCGGTATCGTGAATGTCGTCGGTTCTTCGATTGCTCGGGAAACCGATGCTGGCGTATATTGTCATGCGGGACCGGAAATCTCCGTCGCGTCGACGAAGGCATTCACTTCTCAACTTGCCGTGCTCGCGCTCCTGGCGCTCTATCTGGGTCGGCAGCGGGGATTGTCCCTCGTGCTGGGACAGCGCATCGTCAAGGAGCTTCTGCTTTTACCTCGGCATATGGAGCATGTATTGGAGCAGATGCCGGCGATCAAGAAACTGGCGAAGAAGTACGCGAAACAATCGCACTATCTCTATCTCGGTCGGAAGTATAACTATCCGAATGCGCTTGAGGGCGCCCTGAAGATCAAGGAGATCGCCTATGTACCGGCGCAGGGCTATCCGACGGGAGAGATGAAGCATGGGCCGATCGCCTTGATCGATGCATCAGTGATGGCGGTCATGATGGTACCGCAGGACAGCGTGTATGAGAAGAATATGAGCGGCATGCAGGAAGTGCTTGCCCGGGGGAGCCGGGTGCTCGCGATCGGAACCGAGGGCGATACCGGATTGGCCAAGCAGGCGACGGATACGCTTCTACTTCCGAAAACGCTTGAGATGCTTTCGCCGGCGCTCGCTGTGATTCCTCTGCAGCTGTTCGCCTATTTCGTCGCCGTGGAGCGCGGTTACGATATCGATCAGCCGAGGAATCTTGCCAAGTCGGTGACGGTAGAATGAAAAAGAAACTTTTTATTAGAGGGCATCGGTGATTTTCTTAAGGATTGTTTTTCCTGCAATGGGGGTAAAGAGACGGGGGAGAAACTTCTTTTGATGTTGGTGTTTCCGAACACGTCGCGAGAAAACGGTTTCTCCTCATCTCTTTAAGTTGGTGACGTCGGAAGAAGAGATGGTTGAATGATAACCGAATGTAAAGAAGGTATACCTGATAATTTTGGTGGAATAAAGACGGAGGATTGGAGGTGGGCGAGGTTTTGAGGTAGAATATGCTGTGTCATGAAATAACCGTTTCCGATATGCTTCGTACGACCATTCCAGAGTATCTGCCGCTTGAGCGACCGCTTATCATTTTCGACCTCGAGACGACCGGGCTCTCGGCCGGTGAGGATCACATCATCGAGATCGCGTATGAGAAGATCCTGCCGAACGGGGAAATCGTCGAATACTGCCAGCGTCTCAATCCGGGAAGGCCGATACCGGCTGTCGCCACGAGTATCAATGGGATTCGCGATGAGGACGTGAGGGATATGCCGAGTTTCGCCTCGTTGTGCTTCGAACTTTGGAACGCGTTTGATGGAGCGGATGTGGGAGGGTTCAATATCACCGGATTCGACCTCCCGTTTCTCAAAGGCGAATTTGCTGCGGTCGGGAAGAATTTCGATTATTCAGGGAAAAAAGTTCTGGACGCGAAAATCCTGTATCACAAGATGGAGGCACGCGATATGATGACACCGCGCACCCTGTCGGCCGCGTGCAAGTTGTACTGCGGACGGGAGCACGTGAGTGCCCATACCGGAGCCGGGGACGTGCGTACGACCGTCGAGATCCTGGAAAAGCAATTGGAAAAATATCCGGAATTCCGGGACTGGAACTATATCGCGGAGCTACATGGGAATAAGAAACTTCTTGAATCGGTAAAGACCGAGCATGCCCCGTTGGTCACTTTGCCTGTACAATCGACCGGGACGCTTTTTTAGTATCTGTTTCTATTCTTATGGAAAAACAGTTTATTCTCTTCGGAGCGCAGTACCTGTATCTGGCTATCGCGGTCTTGTCAGGTATTTTCATATATTCTCGGCCGAAAGAGTTGCGCTTGAAGCTTTTTCTTTCCTTGATAATCGCGTTTCCACTTACGTACCTGGTTGCGAAAATCGGGAGCGTTTTTTTTGAGAGTCCACGCCCATTCGTACTTTCGGGAATCCCCCCGCTTTTTCCTCATGCGGCCGATAATGGTTTCCCATCGGATCACACGCTCCTCTCCGCAGCCTGTGCGGCCCTGGTTTTGTGGAGCGGGAAACGCTTGGGAATCGTGCTCATGGGAATGGCTTTCCTTGTCGGATATGCGCGCGTGCTCGCGGGCGTGCATCATCTGGTGGATATCGTCGGGAGCGTGGTAATCGCGACCGGTGTCGCCTGGGTGGTGTGGCGGTATGTGGTACCGAGGGTACTGAGGAGGTATTTTTTGGAGAAAATGAATAAATCGTAGTGTTTCGGAGCGTATGCAATTGTTGTACGGAAAACCGGTGGCTGATCGGATCCATGTCGAAATTCGGGAACGGGTCGGCCGATTGTCGGTCCAGCCGAAATTGGTCGCGATTCTCGTGGGGGATGATCCTGCCTCGCATTTGTACGTGAGTCTTAAGGAGAAGGAGGCGAAGATGGACGGAATGGCTTTTGAGAAGCATTTGTTCGCTTCAGATGCAGAGGAAGATGAAGTCGTATCAACGATCATGCGATTGAATGATGATGTGAGTGTGCATGGGATTCTGGTTCAGTTGCCGTTGCCGAAGGGATTCGATGCGGATCGCATCGTCGGATCGGTCGATGCGGAGAAGGATGCGGATGGTTTCCATGCCAGGAATATCTCGGCTTTTTTAGCCGGAGATGTTTCCCGGACCCCTGTCTTTCCCGAGGCACTCATCGAACTCTTGCTTTCGAGCGAGCAGCCGCTGAGAGAGCAATCGGCGCTTTTGATCGTGAATTCCGAGCATTTCGGTCGGGTGATACTGAAAGCCTGTGAAAATCAGGGCTTGGTCGGACGGCTTCTTCCGTCGGAACGTCTGCTTGCGGATCCGGAAATGATACTCGAGGCACGGGTAATCATGAGTGCGTGCGGTATTCCGGGCCTGATCAGAAAAGTGAATGTGCTTCCGAATTCCATCGTCATCGACGGTGGAATCGCGAAAGATGAAGCGGGAAAGACGGTTGGTGATGTCGATGACGAGGATGTTTCGGGCGAGACGGGATTTCTCTCTCCGGTTCCGGGCGGTGTCGGACCGATCACCATCGCCTGCCTCCTCCGGAAAGTAGTCGCTTTAGCGGAAGAAAAACAAAAGTCACGGGAAAACAGAGTTTCCCCGTGACGAGCAGTCTTAATTGATGGTCTCAGAAGGTCAGCTGAATCGGTCGTTCACAAAACCAGCATTTCCCTTCTTCATCATCGGGCCGGCCGCCGACGCTTCCGGTGTAGCTTTCGTGGTGGAGAACGAAAGCACAGTCCGGGTTCAGGCAGAGATGGGCATAGTTGTCATAGAAATCCGTCGCTCCCAAATCGGCATAGACGCAAATAATCGGGTCTTGACCGTCGCAGTTCTGGCAGGTGTGGGCGGGGAGAATCGATATGTCGAGACTGGCCGGAATCGTTCCGAAGAGTTTCCTCAACTTATGTTCGATAATGGGTTCCATTTTGAGTCCTCCTGTTGTGAAGGGACGAATCTGGTCAGGAGATCGGCTTGACCAGAGGAGCCGTTTTTTGTTTGTGTGCCGCGGGAGAGACTCGAACTCTCATGATATCGCTATCGCGGGATTTTGAGTCCCGTATGTCTACCATTCC
>JAYRFE010000056.1:0-3727 GCA_041908545.1 Candidatus Moraniibacteriota bacterium | reverse complement strand
GGTCGGGGGAGTCTTTGGAAGAGGCTATGGCTCGTGAGCTTCTGGAAGAAACCGGGTATGCAGGTAACGTACGTTTCGTGACGAGCGTCTTGCCGGATGCCTATGCCGTGTTTCGGAAGAATGCTTTGATTGTGACCGACTGTGAAAAGAAAGCCGAACCGCAATCGGAAGATAATGGGGAAATCGTCGAAGCGGTTCTGATGCCGATTGAGGAATTCCGAGCGTATCTCCGGACCGGACAGCTGACCGATGTGGAGATTGCGTATCTCGGTCTCGACCGTCTCGGGTTATTGCAATCGTCCGTATAAAAAAGGAGGGTGGCAATCAGATTTTTCCGATGCCCCGGGTTTCCGAACGTGCAGCAAGGAAAAATCTGATTGCCATTCTCCTCGGTATGAGGGGGGGTGTGCAAGCGTGGGATTTGCCTTGCGGAGACGACAGGTTCGTATGAGTTCGGTATGAGTAGTGAGTTATCAATGCACTCCGAATGGAATATCGCTATACCGCTATCGTGCTGAAGAAGAGAGAGGTCGGAGAAACCGATCGTTTGTATACGTTCTATACCAAGGAGCAGGGGAAGATTCGGGCCGTGGCCAAGGGGATACGGAAATCAGGTGCGAAACTCGCCAGTCAGCTTGAGAACGGAATGCGAGCTGATGTGGCGGTGGCGCGGACACGGGGTACCGGAAAGATCACGGGGGCGCTTGCGGAGGAGTCATATCCGAATTTTCGCGTCCGGTTCGGGATGCTGCGTACCGTACTTTCGTCACTCGATCGTTTCGAACGATTGATACAATTCGATGAGCCTGATCAGGAATTGTATGGAACCCTGATCGATTTCCTGGAATACTCCGAAAAGGGTGCCAGGGCCGAGGATGAAGCGTGTGTCCGTCTGCTTTCGGCCGCCTTTCTTTTTCGGACTGTCGCACGGCTCGGATACGGGATGGAAGTCCGCGTATCGGCGGTGAGTGGGCAGAAACTTACTCCGCATGGCCGGTTTTTCTTTTCGCCGGCTCAGGGAGGCGTCGTTCTTTCATCCGAATGCGATCAGCATCCGGCGATTCCGATCAGTCGGAATGCGATCAAGCTCTTCCGGGTCTTTCAGGAGCATCCGTTTTCGTCGGTGATGAAGATCCGCGTTTCCGATCATGATATCCGTGAAATCGAGCGTGTGGTTCGATATTTGATCGAGTGGATTTCTTGATATCTGAACGTATTTGAATCCGGTCTGTATTCTTGGTAGAATAGGGAAAAATAGACTGAGAATTTTATGGGACTTCAGGATTTGAACGAGGAATTGCATGGTCGGGACTTTCATCTCGATCGTATGTCCGGACATACGGCGTATGATCCGACCGATCCGGGGGACAAGACCGGCGAGAAACGACAGGCATTCGAGGCAGCCGGAAAATGGCAGACAACCGCCCGGCCGGGCGAGGAGGTGATTTTTATGCAGCAGCAGAAGCGTAAGCATCGGATCGCGCTGGCCGTGGGAGGCATCGCGGTCGTGGCGCTCCTGGTCGGTTCCGTGGTCAAGATACGATCGCTCATGTATGACGAAGGACAGATATCGCTGGTCGTGAACGGTCCGAGACAGGTGGCAAGCGCCGAATCGAGCGAGTTCACGGTAGTCTATAGGAATAGAAATTGGTCGGCCATGAAAGATGTTTCGTTGGTCGTCGCCTATCCGGATGGTTTTCAGCCGGACGAAGATCCGAAGATCAAGGTAAGCGGTTCACAACTGGAAATTCCTCTCGGAACGGTCAATGCACGGACGGATGGCAAAGCGACCTTTTCGGGAAAATTCTACGGCTCACGCGGAGATACTCTCTTTTTGAAGATGCGTCTGCGGTATTCGCCTACGGGCTTGAGCTCCCAATTCGAGAAAGAAGAGCAGTACGGTGTTTCAATAGCTTCTTCCGTTCTTGCCATCGATATGCTGGCTCCCCAGCAGTTGTCGAGTGAGGATGTCGTGGAGTACGCCATCGATTATGTGAATCAAAGTGATAAGAGTCTTTCGAATATCCGTGTCAAGGTCGAATATCCGGAACAGTTCTCATTTGCATCGGCGGAGCCGGCTCCATCGGAAGGGAATTCCGTGTGGTATGTCGGAACCCTGAATTCCGAACAGAAAGGGCGGATCATCATCAAGGGTCGATTGACCGGCGCCCGTGATGAAGTGAAGAAGGCCAAGGCATCGATCGGCTATATGGGAGGCGGGAAATTCGTCACATATGGCGTATCCGAGCAACTCACCCGTATCGTCATCCCGCCCCTTTCGATCACACAGACCATAAACGGAAAACGCGATTTGAGCGTCAATGCGGGAGATATATTAGGTTTCGATATTTCGTATCGGAATGAGAGCAATATCGGTCTTCGCGATGCTATCATCACGATGAACCTGAGTTCCGGGGTGCTCGACTATCGGGGACTCAAGCAGGAAAAGGGATCGTACGATGCATCGAGTCAGACATTGGTTTGGAAGGCGTCAGACATACCCGGACTGGCTCACCTCAATCCCGGTGATAGCGGAACAGTCTCTTTTTCGATTCCTGTCCTGAATCCGATTCCGGAAAGTGTCTCAGGGAAAAACTTTTCCATTCAGACGATTGCGAAGATCGATAGTCCGGATATTCCGACGCCGATCGGTTCGAATAAGGTCATCGCGAGCAATACCATGGTGACAAGGGTGAGTTCGTCCGTAGGCATCGGCTTGTATCTGGTTCAGAATGATAGTATTTTCATGAACAAGGGCCCTGTTCCGCCGATAGTAGGTCAAGAGACACTCTATACGGTCAAGATCAGGCTGAACAACGAATACAATGATGTCACGAACGCGAAGCTGGTCGTCACTTTGCCGAGCGGCTCGCGGTATCAGAAAAAATTCACTCCCGATACGGAAGCTGTCGAGTGGAATGATCGGACGAATACGCTCGTCTGGGATCTCGCTACCTATCGTGCGGCGCGTGGTGAAAGTCGGGAGTTGCGTTTTCAGGTCGCCGTGACCCCGGATGCGTCTCTGATGAACAAGGATCTTCAGCTGATAAACGGTCTGGTATTTACGGGGAAGGATCAGTTCACCAAGCAGGATATTCGTATCGAGAAAGGCGAGCAGGAAACAAGGTATATCAGGAAGGAAGACGGGGGAGTCGTGGATATGCATGTCATCGGTCAATAGGACGAAGAAAATTATGTTTGAAAAAACGATAACGTCAGGAGGGGGGCGAATAGGGAGGCTGACGACGAGAAGAGGGGTACTTACGACCCCCTTTTTCATGCCGGATGCGACACGGGCGTCGGTACGGGGGCTGTCGGCTTCCGATATCCGGGAAACGGGCGTCGAGGTGCTCGTGGTGAATACGTATCATCTGTATCTGCAGCCGGGAACCGATTTGATCAAGAAGGTTCGGATAGAAGGGGTCGATCCGGGAGGCGTCCATGCCTTCATGGGATGGGACGGGCCGCTTCTCTCGGATTCCGGAGGGTATCAGATCTACTCGCTCATCCATAAGCATGCCGAAATGGGAAAAATCACCGATGAGGGTGCGGAGTTCCGTTCGGTGCTTGACGGGTCGAAGCATCTCATCACGCCGGAACGGGCGATCGCCATCCAGTTCGATCTCGGGACGGACATGATCGTGTGTCTGGATGACCCGCGGCCGAATGATGCTTCGAGAGAGGAAATCACGAAGGCAGTCGATCGGACGCTCCGGTGGGCCGAGCG
>JAYRFE010000055.1:0-2661 GCA_041908545.1 Candidatus Moraniibacteriota bacterium | reverse complement strand
GTTTCCCGTGGAGCCTGATGGTGAGCCCTTTTCTTTATTCCAGACGAATATGACCGATTCTATCGGTGTGTCTGGAGAGAAGTTGAGTTTTTGGCGTTTGCCCTCGTTTTCTTTTTTTGCCAGACATACAAACAAATTTTCCCAAGATGATTGGAAGGTGAGGTGTGGGCATTGTGCCGTGAAACCTTTTTTCATATTGATAATCCCTTGTGCGATAGCACTCGTCGTCGCACTATCCAACGATGCTTGCTCTTGAATCTTGGGATGATTCATCGTGTTTATCGCTATGATGATGACGGTCCAGTCGCATTGACCATCGAGTCCTATCTTTGCTCTGAGCATCAAGCATTCTGTTCCTTCCAATTGTTCGAAGAAACTGTGATAAATCTCGTCCCAGTTGGCAGTGGAAGGCAGCCGAAGCAGTGTCGTTATTTCTTGTTTGAGTGCTTGTCCTCCCTTGGTTTCTTCGGTGGTCGGCTGACGAAATCCGGAGCCACATGACGACAGCAGGATAGTCAACAGGACGAAGGAAATGGCTCTAAACAATTTGCGAAACATGGCGTGTCTCCTTTCGGATCGGGTTGGGAAAATACTGCAAGCAGAATGTAGCGGTTTCCGGGAGCGCTGTCAAATTTTTCGATGCCTTATTTCCGAATCACTTTTTTCGGGAAAATTCGCTGAGGATCCGGAGGAAGAGGATGAAGATGATGATGAGACAGGTCCAGGAAAGGAGCAGGAAAGAATAGGGGAGGGCGGATGATGCGAGGATGACCGAAAAGAAATAGCCGTACCAGGAACCTCCTGCGATGGCCGGACCGAGCCACATCGGAATGAGGTGCCGATCCATGAGAATGGCATTGATGTTGACGGCGAGGAGAAGCGTGAATTGGAACCAGAGCGTCTGGTCGGAGAAGATCGGAGTGTCGGTGAATCCGAGAAGCACCATCCGCCAAATGACCGATAGGACGAGGAGCAGCATGCCGAGTCGGAGGATGAAATACACCGTATGCAGGAAGCGCTTTTCGGTCCTGTCGATCTTTCCGTCGAGAATGGATTGTTGGAAGAAAGTGATGGCGTAGGTCGAGGAGCCGACTGCGAGAATGAGTCCGAGCGTTCCGATGAATGAGAGAAGCAGGTCCATATGGTCGGTGTTTTTTGTGTTTTTCTTATACGCGCATCCTAGCGTTTTCTTCCTGAAAAATCAAAAAAAGAAACGCGGACCAGGGAGGATGGTCCGCGTAGGGCGGGGGGAATGTCTACTTCTTGCGATGTTTCTTTTTCCCTGGCTTCTTCCCGCCGCCGAAGGCTTGCCTGAGAAGTTCCTCGATATTGAGTTTCGGGCCGGTGATCCGTATCTCGTATGGCGTTTCGTGACAGCATCTCCTCTGGTCCCGTTTTATGCTCATGGCATCTCCTTTTGGTTTATCGGGAATTGTCGGTTGAATACGCCGATGGGAGTCAGGCCGGAGTGTATAGGCTGTTCAAGAAGTCGTCGACGCTTTGGCCGGTCAGTATCCGAGCGATTCTTTCATAGCGAGCCGATGTTTCCAACATGATTTCCGATCGAATGAGGAGAGGGGTCCTTGTCCGATTTCCCCATACCCGTTCGGCCATCTCGCGTACGTACTGTTTGTCCATCCATTCGGGATCTTCCCCGAGGGTGATTCTTCCCTCTTCGACGAAACGGCATGAGTCCGGAGTCAGACATTCGTCGGCGAGCATGAGATTGCCGTTCGAATCGGAACCGACTTCGAATTTCCCGTCGATGATCTCGATGCCGAATCGGAGCGCGAACTCCCGTCCCGTTTCGTATGCCTGGAGCGCGAGTCGATAGGCTGTTTCGTAGCGATGCATCGTTTTTTCGGCGTTGAGGGGCTCATCGGTCTCCGATTTGTCTGTCGGGGTGAAAATGGTCCTTTCGAACGGAGACATGAGCTTGAGGCCTGTCGGGAGATCGAGCCCGTATGGGTTCGGGATTCCTTTCGAATAGAAATCTTTCCAGAGACTGCCTGCCATGTGGCTTCGGAAGATGAATTCCACGGGCAGCATGTCGAGTTTCCGGACCACGATCGCCCGCTCGCGCAGGTCCACTGGATACCGGCCGGAGGGCAGGTAGTCGTAAATCCGGTCACCGAAGGCGGTGAGGTGATTCGGGATACCCTCGAGTCCCTGTGTCATCCAGAAAATCACCATCTGGTTCAGGGAGTAGCCTTTATCCCGGATAGTGCTTTCGTGCACGATATTGTGCGTGCTGATCCGGTCGGTGGTGACGACAAGCAGGAGGTCGGGATGCCGGGGAAGAGCGAAGGTATCCCGGACTTTGCCTTGATGTATGCACTCGAGGCTCCATTCGGAAATGTATGGTCGATGATGGAATTGCCTTGTTAAATGACTCACGATATGCTCCTTTTTCACTCAAGACCCGTCGATAAGGGATCTTATCGGCAGCTGCATTGTAGGGGGCATCTGCTTTCCCGTCAAATTGGTGTTTTCTTGGTAAGAAAGGATATCGCTTTTCGATCTGAAAAAAACAGGAGAACGGGGAAGAGTTCATGGATTTCGGGTCAGCTGAAGAGGTATTTCAGGAGAGCCATGCGGATGAGGAGGCCATAGTGTGCCTGCCTGAAATAGACGGCACGGGGCGATGCATCGACCTCCGGT
>JAYRFE010000054.1:0-2399 GCA_041908545.1 Candidatus Moraniibacteriota bacterium | reverse complement strand
TCTTCTATTTTCCGCATCAACGCTTCTTCCATAAGTTTTTTTTAAAAAATATCGAGAAATTTCTTCGGTATCTCTCTCAAGTTCTCACCGCGTGAATAAGCAAGAAACAAATACTTGTCGGTGAAAACGAACTTTGAGAGAGACTAAAATCCGACCATCTGAACTTCCTCACGAAGCTGCACCCGAAGCTCATCGCGCACACGGCGCTTGATGAGGCTCGCGAGTATGACGACTTCCTCGGCCGTGGCTCCGCCCGTATTGACGATATAGTTCGGATGCTGATCACTCACCCTGGCTCCACCGACATGTTTGCCTCGCAAACCGACATGATCGATGAGCCATCCGGCTGGGAGTTTCTCATCTTTCGGAGGTGCGCCCGTATCCCGGGTGAATTCCTCGCGAAGCTTCTCGTCCTTCACGATCGGATTCATGAAGAATGACCCGGCGCACTTCGCGGACTGCACATGCTTAGATTCGCGCAAGGCAATAATACGCTCCATCTCGCTCGCAATGGTGCTCTTATCGCCCGGAGTCAGCAAAATTTCCGCTGAAAGAACGATCAACTCGGTCTGTTTCTTGAAAAGACTCTCCCGATATGCGAAACCGCAGGCTTCCGCCGTGAGTTCGCGGACCATACCTGTATCCTTGTTGAACACCTTCACGCTCCGGACCAGACTTCCGATTTCCGTTCCGAAAGCGCCGGCATTCCCCCGGATGGCACCCCCGAAACTGCCGGGTATACCAGCCAAATTCGCCATACCCGCAAGACCCTGGTCCCGAGCGGTTTCCGTGATACGCTTCAAGCTGATACCTGCTCCGGCCTCGATAACCGATCCATGGTCGCTCATACCTCCGTCGGAAATCGTGTTGACCTAACCTCGATATCCAGCATCCGAAAACAGGATATTCGTCCCGCCACCGATGACGAAATACGGGACTTTCTCCCGCAAGGCGAGTTCTATACCTTCCGCGATTTCGAGCGGCCCAGCGACCTCGACGAACATATCGGCCGGCCCGCCGATCCCGAAGGAGGTATGTCGGGAGAGCGGTTCCTGTTTTCTGATATGGAGCATAAGATAATTATGTTTGTTTACTTCCTGGAGACATCCTCCGGTTTCACGAGGGCGTGAGTCACCCTCCAGACGTCTCCGGCACCCAAGGATATGATAACATCATTCCGACCCATGGATTTCCGCAGGTCCGAAATCAGAACCTCGCTCTCATGTGCCACCCGGCTCTTGCCTGGAGCGAAACGTTCCATGATATCCACGATATCCTGGGAACTGACACCGCCTCGCTCCTCACGCGCGCTCCCATAGATATCCAGGATATGGACCCGATCGGCATCTTCGAAACACTGGGCGAATTCCTGAAGAAGTGCTTTCGTCCGCGTGAACGTGTGCGGATGAAATACGACCGTAAGCGTCTTATCGGGAAACATCTCGCGAAAGGCCCGGAGCGTCACCCGTATTTCCTCGGGGTGATGAGCGTAGTCATCGTACAGTAAGGCACCGAAATGCTCGCCGACATACTCGAACCGACGTTCGGTCCCAAGGAAAGTCGCCAGCGCGGAAGCGACAAGCTGTCGCTCTTTCCGGAGAAAATCCGACAGCGCTATCACTGCCGTCGCATTAAGGGCATTGTGCCGTCCCGCCAAACGGAGATCATACTCCCCGAAAAGCTCTTCTCCTTTGAGGACTGAGAAATGCTGAAGCGGAGAACTCGGGTCCGAAGGAGAAGCCGACAGGGGCACATACCCTATTATCCGATACATCGCCCCTTCCCTCTGTCCATACGAGATCTTCTGGCAGTGAGCGGACGCCGCCACACGTTCGACCGCCACAGAATCACAACAGTACACCAGAACTCCGTGTGGAGGTATTCTCTTCACGAAATCCCGAAAGACACTTTCATACGCCTCCATATCGGCAAAGAAATCAGGATGATCGAAATCAGCGCTCGTCAGAATCACGGAAAACGGCTGATATTCCTTGAGCTTATTCTGGTATTCATCGGCTTCAAGCACCAGGTACCGACCGGTTCCCAAAAGTGCTCCGCCACCCCACGCCGCGATACGACTGCCGACGATAGCCGTCGGAGATTCACCGATCCGCTCCAACACATGCCCAAGAAGCGCACTCGTCGTCGTTTTGCCATGCGTACCCGAAACCGCAAGCGTCAGATATTCGCGCGTCAATACTCCTACGGCTTCCGGATAACTCAATACGGGTTTTCCACTCTCGAACGCCGCTTTCAATTCGGAATTCCGCTCCGGAGAATAGGAAGTGGAATACACGATCACCTCGGCATCAGAAGGGACATTTTCCGGGGAAAAACCTTCCCGGACCGGAATACGAAGCATCTTCAGGATGCTATCCGTAAAAAAGACTTCGTCCGTA
>JAYRFE010000053.1:0-4619 GCA_041908545.1 Candidatus Moraniibacteriota bacterium | reverse complement strand
TGCTCCGCATTCAGACCTTTTTCCCAAAAACGCATACGTTTGCTACGGCGAGAGTAAAAAATATGCCCTCAAGCATTTCCGGGCACAAAACGCATTGTACCAGTACCCGCCTACTCCATCAATCTTCAGAGGCACAAAACCAAGAATCCCTTTCCTGCAACCGACTGTCAAAATCAGCTTGTTTCAGATACACTCTATACTGCAAACCTTATTTCTTCCACTATGTCTTCCCTTCTCCGCCGTATCATCCGTACCATCGAACAAGAGCCTTTTTCGCTTGCGTTATTCTCCGTCGCTTTTCTCGCCCTCATACTATTCCGGATCGGAGTAGAAAGCCTCCTCGGTTTTTTCGCGCCTCAACCTCTTTCTTTCCTCTTCTTTGAATTTACCCACACCTTTCTCTTTTTTCTCACCGCTTTTTTCTGTCTTATCCCGGTTATCCGCTTCGCGGGCGCACCATCGATATCGAGTGCTGCGCATATACTGCTCTTCGGTTTCCTTATCATCCTGACCCCACCGGTCATCGATACCCTCGTGTCTCAAGGAAGCAGTTTCTGGAGTTTCTATAAATTTGACAGCATCAGAGGCCTCTTGTTCAGGTTCCTCACTTTTTTCGGTGATCGTCCGGATATCGGTATCACCTATGGGGTCCGAACCGAGGTCGCCTGCGTGACATTCGGTGTCGGTCTCTACGCCTTTCTCATGTCCCGGAAATTCCTGCACGCGCTCAAATCCGCTCTGGCCACCTATATAGTCCTCTTTATACTCGGCACTTTCCCCTCATATTTAACATTCCTCGTTCAAGGCTTTTCAAAAGGTCTTTTCAATATCGGTGCCTCAGATATAGCAGGTCTCTTCCTTTCTCCGTCCGAACTCTTCTCGTTTAAAACTCCGGACATACGCAGCGCTCTCAATATCAAGATGAGCCTTTGGTATGCGAGTCTCCTTATGCTCTTTCTCCCGATCTTCACCTATTACCATTTCCGTTCACTCTTTTTCGCCTTATTTCGAAATGTCCGCTGGCCACAAATATGGTACCATGGGGGACTGCTTTTTCTCGGCGGATTACTCGCCTGGCATTTCACCGAACCGGTATTTATCCTGAGTCATTTCCATATTCTCGCGGTCTTTCTTTTGATCGTCGCGGTAGGCTGCGCCTGGCTTGCCTCAGTCGTCGCCAATGACTGCTTCGATACCGCTATCGATGCCCAAACGAATCAGCACCGACCACTCATTTCCGGATCAATCGATCGATCGACATTCATCACGATCGGCTGGCTCTTCTTTTTCGCCTCAATCCTGTCTTCGGCTCTCGTCAGCTTTTCGGCCTCCCTGCTCCTGGTTCTCTACCAAGTCATAGCCTGGATATACTCAGCTCCGCCATTTCGTCTCAAACGAATTCCGGGGGTCGCCACTCTGCTCGCAAGCGCAGCCGGACTGATCATACTCTTGATCGGATTTCTCCTCATCGCGCCAAGTCACGATTTCTCTCGTCTCCCGCTCTCACTCCTCTTCTTCCTCTTCCTCGCCTACGCCGTCGCACTTCCGCTCAAAGATTTCAAGGATATCGCTGGAGATAAGAAAGATCACGTCCTTACCTTTCCCGTCCTCATCGGAGAAAAAAATGCCCGTCTCGTCTTTGGTAGCGTTCTCTTCCTCTTATTCATTCTCAGTGCCTTTGTTCTCCATATACGGTCCGCTTTTCCTCTCGCCGTTCTTTTCGGTGGCGCGAGTTTCTTTCTCCTCCAAACAGCCCGAAAACGACATGCCTGGTGCAGCTATGCTCGTCTCCCCTTCCTCATGCTCACCCTGATTACCGGGTATGGATTCTGCCTACTCTGGTTCATGTAGATCCGAGTGGATCTACGATTCCGGAAGAACATCGATCTCCATAGCTATGAGATCGGCCAAGGCCCGCCACTCAGCTACCGACAGCTCCTGAGCACGGATCATCAGCCCTATCCCCAACGCGGAAAACAACTGTTCGATACGAACCCGATCAAGATGAAAAGCGTTCGTCAAATTATTTACCAATGTTTTTCGGCGAGCCGAAAAACCGGCTCTCACCACTCGAAAGACATGTCTGTCTTCACTCGCCTGAAAACGTCGTTTCGGGACGAGCTTCACAACAGCACTATCAACGGCTGGAACTGGATCAAAAGCGGTTCGTGGAACAAAAAAACATTTCTCCGCCTCAGCATAATACTGCACCATCACCGAAAGGATGGACATATTCCCCGGCTTCGCCACGATTCTCTCTGCCACCTCATTCTGCACCATGAGAATGATCAGGCTTGCCTGAGACCGGAGAGAGAGAAGTGTCCTGATGATCGGTGCCGTTATATAGTAAGGAATATTCGCAACCACCTTATAGCTCTGGTATTCATATCCGGCATGAATCAGCAATTCCTCCAGATTCATATCGAGAATGTTCCCCTCAAGAATGGAGACACTCTCTGACTGCACGAATATCTCATTCAATAGCTCAACGAGCCGCGAATCGATCTCAATGGCTAACACGGAAGCCCCCGTCCCCGATAATGCCTGCGTCAATACACCTGTTCCTGGTCCGATCTCAAATATACGGTCAGTCCTCTGAACCCCAGCCGCCGAAACGATCCTCTCAATAATCGTCCGGTCTCGAAGAAAATTCTGTCCAAGAGATTTTTTCGCTTTCATATCCATAATCACACGGTACCTATTTCGGAAATCCGCCAGGGAAAACCGATTTAATTGGTTATTTCCTCCATTTTCACATTGATGACACCGGCACCAAGGGATGCGATCCTCTCAAAAGCGACTTTGTCGAGATCGATGATCCGCCCCGGAGCGAATGGTCCCCGATCATTGATGACCACGATGACACTCTTGCCATTATCCAGGTTTGTCACGCGCACATAACTCCCTTTGGGCAACCAGGGATTCGCCGCTGCCAATGTGCCCGTATAAGCATACCACGAAGCTGCCCCCCGATGACTTTTGCCGACCTGCACGAGAGTCCCCTGAACTACCCGTTCGGCTTCAGGCGCCTTGGTGGTTTCCGTCCGTAGAAGTTTCCGGCTCACTTCCCGACCATCATGATACGCCACCCGGTACACGCTCATTTTGATACCTTTTTCACCCTTCTGCACCACTCTCTTCTTGCGCCATGAAAGCGTGTCGTCCTCCTCTACTTTGGTTTCGAATGGAATACCGACTTCCTTCGTCTCTTCGCGAACTTCCACGCGTATCACTGAAATTCTGGTCTGCAATGAAGGACGGGCGATTCGTTCCGGTTTCACGATATCATCCTCACCCAAATGTATTCCCTCCCAGATAAGAGCCTCTTCGAGAGACGGTGCCTCATTCCAAAAAATCCGCTCTCCCCCATCGATACTCACTCTGAATTCGTGCGATCGGACAATGCGAATCGTTGTTCCGGCCAAAATCCGCGCTTCCCCTTCAGGAAAGGTGAGGTCATGAGGGGCAATCACTATGCCCGCTTCCGTAAGCGCATCTCCGACCGTTTTTGCTCGGACATTCCGCAACGAAATACTGAAATCCCCGTCAAACACCCGAACGGAAACCGGATTTGCCGTATTCAAAACCCGCTCCTCATTCCGATTGAAGAATATGAATATCCCCCCAGCAAGAAAAACTAATATGAGCCATTTTTTCATCTCCTCATCCGCTCTTCCAAAAAATCATTCTCTACTCGTCCCGAAAACGATACGAAAGCGCCTCCGTTATATGCGGCAGGGTCACTCGCTCTTCGCCGGCCAAATCAGCGATTGTTCGGGCCACCTTGAGCACCCGGCCATACCCGCGAGCCGAAAGCTTGAAATTCTGTGCCGCCTGCAAAAGGAATACTTGCACATCCGGCTCAATCGAGCAAAACTTCTCCAAAAGACGCGTATCCATCTCCGCATTCGTCTTTTTATCCCACTGTCGCATCCGTTCCCGCTGCCGCTCGCGCGCCGCTACCACCCGCACACGAGTCATTTCGCTCGGTTCCGCACCATCGAACGATCCCTGCAATTTCTCAAGTTTGACGCGCGGAATATCGACATGCAGATCGATACGATCCAATATCGGTCCTGAAATCTTCCGCTTGTACTGCAGAACCTGATACGGCGAACAGGAACAGGCATGTTCAGGATCACCGGCGTAGCCACAGGGACAAGGATTCATTGCGGCCACCAAAAGAAACCGAGCAGGAAAAAGTAGCGACCCGCGTACCCGAGAGACCGTCACGATGCCCTCTTCGAGCGGCTCACGCAGGTTCTCAAGCACCGAACGGGAGAATTCAGCGAATTCATCCAAAAACAATACCCCACGATGCGCCAAACTGATCTCACCTGGCCGGGGAAAACTCCCGCCCCCGATAAGCGAAGCTGCACTGGCGGTATGATGCGGCGCTCGGAATGGCTGTTCCCGTATCAAACCCTCAAAACGATACGTTCGGCCCGCTATCGAGTAAATTTTCGTTACCTCCAAGCGCTCCTCAAAATCCAATTCGGGAAGAATCGACGGAATAGCGCGAGCCAACAACGTCTTTCCGCTCCCCGGAGGTCCGACAAACAGCACGTTGTGCCCACCGGCCGCAGCGATTTCCAAGGCCCGTTTCGCGTGTTCCTGGC
>JAYRFE010000052.1:0-6622 GCA_041908545.1 Candidatus Moraniibacteriota bacterium | reverse complement strand
CGCTCGGTATTCCCCGAGGCGATCTCCTCGAGAAACGTGCTCTTGCCGATACCGTTCGGCCCGGAAACGATCAGATGCATGCCCCGCTTGAGGGTCAGATCGATACGTTTGATATTGACTCCGAGCTCCCCGACCAGCGAAACCGTCTTCAGATGGATAATCGGTCCAGCGACATCGGGAAACGGAATACGAAAATCCGGGAGTGTCTTATCTTCACGGCGGATATCAACTTTGTTTTCCTCAAGCTCTTCAGCGAGCGTGCGCATGCGCTTGGCCACTCCACGGAGCTTCCCTCCCTTGTTGGCAAACACATTCGCCTGATCTTTCTTTTCCTTGATCGTCCGTTCAAGCCGAACGTTTTCACTCTGTTCCTTTTCGATCCGCTTCTTGATCTCCTCCACCACATCGTAGTAATCGCCGGCATACTGCTCAAGGGTATGCGTATGCACGTCGAGATAGAGCACTCCCTCTGTGAAGGCATTCAAGAAATCCGCGTCATGAGAAATGACAAGCACCGTCTTCTCATACTCGATCAAGAACTGCGTCAGGTGAGCGATACCCTCATAGTCGAGATTGTTGGTCGGTTCATCAAGAAGAAGGATGTCCGGATTCTGGATGAGCGCCGAGGCCAAAAGCAAGCGCGCCTGTTGCCCGCCCGAAAACTCCCGCATCTTCTTCTCGAGCGACGGCATCGGCAGATTGACCGCGTTCAGGACGCCTGCGATGAGTTTCGGGAGATTCCACTGCTTCTCCGAAAAGAATTGCCCGAAAAATTCCTCTACCGTATACTCGAGCTGTTCGCGCGGGATGGTCTGTCGACCGATGGCGACCGTCGCCTCCCGATCGAGTGAGACTCTTCCGCTCTGCGGTTTGAGTTCACCCATGATCAACTTGAAGAGCGAGCTTTTGCCTGCGCCGTTCTGACCCATAAGCGTCAATTTCGCCCCTCCACGGATCGCAAAACTCACCTCTTCAAGAAGCGGTTTCTTATGCTGGTATTCGAAGGTGACTTTCTCAAACCGGAGAACGACCGAATCTTTGGCCATACGCAAAACAAACGACAAAATAGTGTATTATCAGCAGGAACCATTGTGACACATATTTGTGGCTCCTGCAAGCCATCAATTGACAATACTCTCTTTATTTGCTATAATATATAGTTCGGTGGATTTTTGTTTCGACACATCCTCTTGAGCAAATTTCGTTACTTGACAACCATTTTCTGCAAACAAGGAGCTTTCCATGAACAAAACACAAGCGCGCATTTTGCTTATCAACGCACGAGTACTTCAGCTCCTGCCGTATAGGGACAATGAAAGTTTCCTATCAAGGGCACAGGCCTGTATCAACGAGATTGAAGCTGTGTGTTGCCAGCTCACGGAAGAGAGTCCCGGACTCACAAAAGCGTTGGAAACACTTCTGGAGTATCTCAAATACGCCATTCTGGCATTGCCAACACACAATTCATACACGACCCCTGACCCCGCGTCAATAAGAACATCAGCTTGCATCGCAATTGTTGAACTCGCCAAGCTCACGGACGAATAGGAGGACATCATGAGTAAGTACGTCATCTTCCAAACCATCCCGGGACAGGCAAGAGCTTTATTCCTGGATGTCGCCAATGGAACTGGCGATGCTATCGAGCTAGATGAGTCCGTTGTCATCTTCGCCGTTGAGAATGGCGATGTTGTCCGTCAACCATGGGACGGCGTGATTACACCCGATAAGGTGTTCTCTGCTACAGAGACCCGGCTACTTGGAATCATGATTGGCGAATCCAATGGTTGCTCCGTCTTCGAGGCTAACCGCCATACAGATGGGAGCATCTCAACCGGGGAACGGGTCGACCTGAGCTCCGTTTGACTCATTCGACCGAAGAAGCACAGTGCCGCCAGGATCCACGGACCCGGGCGGCATCTTTTTTTTTATACGGTTTTTATCCCGATCAGAGGTCGTTCCCCGAATACGAGAGATCGAAACTCTTGTTGATGAGTGGGAAATCCGGCACGATATCACGTAAGAGAGCATGTGGCACGACCTGCCAGTTGATGAAGGACGGATCGCGGACTTTGACTCGCGAAAGTGTCCCGTCCACACCCGTCGCCACAAAGGTCACAATATCTCCGCGCCAGCCTTCGACCATACCGATCGCCAAGCGATTGGCCGGCACAGACCCGAGTGCGACCTGAAGCGCTGAGGTTTCGAAAGGTAAGAGGGCTAACACCTGATTCAAGATACGGAATGACTGATAGACTTCCTTCACGCGTACCAGGAAACGAGCATGCACGTCACCATATTCCTCGGTCACGACGGCGAACTGCACCGCCTCATATGCCGCATACGGAAAATCCGCACGCGCATCCATCATCTTTCCGAGCGCCCGAACCGGCACACCGACCGCCCCGTAATCATCGGCGATCTTCCGATCGAGACGTCCGGTTTCCTTGAGCCGATTATAAAGCGAATCGGAGTCCTTGGCGATCTCGATGACTTCTTTGAAATCCGTCTCAAGCAATTCGAGGTCATCAGCCAAAGCATCGGTGAGCTTCTCATCGATATCCCGACTCACACCGCCGAACGCGATCATCCCGCGCAGGAAACGATTGCCTGAGATACGCTCATTCCACTGCATGATACGCTCACGCAACCGGGCTCCATGACTGCCGCCGAATGAGAACCCCGTATCCAACATGATGAATCCGATATCATTGAAGTGATTGGCCAGCCGCTCAAGCTCGGCACACACCATACGGATCAGCTTGGCCCGCTCCGGGACGGCCGCGCCCGCAAGGGTTTCGACCGCCTGAGCGAAAGCAAGAGCGTGATGCACCGAACTGTCACCGGAAATATGCTCAGCCAGAGACAGTGTCTTCTCAAATGGCACGGTCTCAAAAAGTTTTTCCGTTCCCTTGTGGACATAGCCGAGTTCCGCCTCGAATTTGATGATTTCCTCTCCCAAAGCGCTGAAACGGAAATGTCCCGGCTCGATGATACCGGCATGTACCGGTCCGACCGGAATCTGATAAATCCCTTCCCCTTCGACTCCCTGCACCTCGGTAATCGTGTCTTCGGTCTGGAGTGGAAACGCGGTATTCCAAGCGAAGTCCTTCCGAAGCGGATACATATCCTTCGGATAGTGGCGGTGCAGGATGATACGTGACGGATTCGGATGTCCGACCGGCTCGAGTCCGAACATGCTCTTGATCTCCTGCTCGTACAGAGCAAAGGCCTGACTGACCGGTACGAGCGACGGGAAAGCGGCTTCGGAAGGATCAACCTTCAATTCGATCACAAGGAAGACCGTCTCTTTCGGAACCGCGAAGACATAGCGGATGACGAAACTCTTCTCGGCATCCCGCTCATCGGTCGCGACCACCGTCTTCAGGTCAAGATGCTGTTCGCTGATCAGTGTCCTCACAACCGGCAACAGATCGTGATCCGAAACGGAAAGAATCAACAAGTTCGATTCCTGTCGGGACGGGAACCGCTCGAATCCGAAACGGGAAAGAAATGAATTCGTATCGTGCATAGGTCCAGAAGTTATTTGGGGCTGATCATACCGGCCGCATCATGAAGCACTGCCAGAATCGGCTCAGGGAAAAAGAAACTGAAAACAAGGTAGACTCCCATCAGGATGCAAAGCGGAACGATGGTGGAAATCTGCGCTTCGCCACGTTCGACACCCTCCGAAAGCGGACCGAACAACATCGGGGACACGTGTCGGAAAAAACCATAGAACGCCGCGGCAAGCGCCACGAGTGCGACTATCATAAGACCGAAATGCGACTCAGTACCCGCCGAAAGGATTAAAAATTTCGAAAAGAACATACCGAATGGCGGTAACCCGGAAAGCGCAAGAAACCCGGCCAAAAACAAGGATCCCGTAATCGGCAAAGCCCGTATCACCCCCGAGACGTACTCGAATTTCGTCGACCCGAAACGGAGCAGGATATTTCCGGATGCGAGGAAGAGTAGTACTTTCGAAATCGAATGATACAGCATGTGGAACAGGGACGCCAGGGTTCCCACCCCTCCGAAGCCGAGACCGAGCGCGATGATGCCCATATGCTCGATACTCGAATACGCCAACAACCGTTTATAGCTCCGCTGAGCGAAGATGATCAGCGCGGCGATGACGACAGAAGCCAGACCGAAATACATGAGCAGCATCGAGGAGAACTCATCCCCGATCGAAAGATCGATCAACCCCTTGAATCGCAAGACGGATACGAGCGCGACATTCAGAAGAACACCCGACAGCAGAGCGGAAATCGGGGATGGGGCCTTCCCATGAGCATCCGGTAACCAGGTATGCATCGGTACCAGGCCGACTTTGGTTCCATATCCCACCAGAACGAACAGGAATGCGACCTTCACGACCACCGGGTGAAAACCCGAGGCCGCAGCCCGAAGATCGGCCCAGGTCATGATACCTCCCTCACTCATTCCCTGTGGCAAAGCCAAGAAGAGAAGCGTCCCGAGAAAACCGATCAGGAGACCGAGCGAGTTGATGATGAGGTATTTCCAGGCGGCTTCGGTAGCCGTCGGCTTGTTGTAGAAACTGATCAGGAAGGCGGTCGACAAAGTCGTCGCCTCGATAGCGATCCACATCAGTACCGGATTGGCGGCATTGGCAGCCACCAACATGGCGAAGAGAAACAACTCGAACAAAACAAAGAATTGCTTGACCCGACGCGGACCGATGATGTTCTTTTTTACCTCCTGACGCAGGTATCCGATCGCATAAAAAGCGACCACGCAACCGACACCGGAAATAATCAGCGTAAGCAGAAGGGAGAGCGCATCCAGCGCGAGATACTTCCCGACAATGAAGGTCGCCCCGGACTCGAATGTCATCAGGATATTCACGCACAGAGCCGCTCCTATGAGAGCCGCTGCCTGAACAGTGCGTTCGATCAGGCGATTCTCCGAAGGCTTCAGAGACACGATGAAAAGCGCGGCGAGAAACGGCGTAGCGATAAGATAGGCGAGCAGCATAGGAAAGACCATTATTCAGTAAGGCGTTTCATGTCAGCGGTCGACAAGGTTCCGAATTGGCGATAAATCATACCGAGAAAGAACGAGGCGATGACCATCCAGATAACGATATCGAAGATCATCCCGATCTCAAGCGGTAATGGATGACGCAGTCCGAAGAAGGCCGCAAAAAGAACGATGCTGTTTTCGAGCGAGAGCATTCCCACCATCTGAGCGAATACTCCCCGCCGATTGATCAGGAGGAAAATAGAGATGAATACGAGCGCGATATTGAGAGCGACTGACACGAAGGCCTGCGGATAGACGGCCGAAAGCGGAAGAAATACCTTTGAAAAGGAAAAGAGTACCAGTCCGGTCAGGACAAGAAGCGTCATCGGAGTACCAAGATAGTCGTTCGTGCTCGAAGAACCGACTAGCTTCCGGATGATTTTCCCGAAAAAAGCCGGTGCTATGATCACCTTCACGAAGAAAATGATCGAGGCCACGACCATCAGGCTTCGATCGCCCCCCAGAAAACCGAGCAGAAAAAACGTCATGGACACCGCCAAGGACTGAAGAGCATACAGACGGACCAGAGACCGGGATCGCTTCGCAAGATGCATGAACACTGCCGCCAGAAAGGCGACGATGTCGAGCAGAAAAAATACTCCGAGAAAATTTTCAGACATAGGCGCCGACATAGATACCGATAGCGATTACCGAAAGAATAAACGAGGTGAAAAGGACATCAGGCAGACGGAAAATCCGGAACTTCGCCATCAATGACTCCAGCAAAGCGATCATGAGAGCGAAAAAGAGAACTTTCATACCGAAGACAGGCAACGCGAACATCGCTTCCGATCCGAAATCCATCGTCGTCGAAACTCCGAACGGGAAAAAAAGATTCGCTCCAAGCGCGACGAAAATCATCAGTTTATTGGCGGCCGCCCACTCCATCAACGCCAGCCGCTTCCCCGAAAGATCCAATATCATGGCCTCGTGAATCATCGTAAGCTCGAGATGAGTCGCCGGGTTGTCGAATGGGAAACGGGCATTCTCAGCGAGCAAGACCAGAAAAAATCCGATAAAAGCGATCAGGAGCGGCAAGAGAGCGAGTAAAGGAAGCTCTCCCATTCCGGATGAAACCATCTCCATGACATTCCCCGTCTGCGTTGCGATCGAAACCGCGAAAAGCGCGAAGAAAAAACCGCCTTCCGCAAGCGCGGACACCATCATCTCCCGACTCGAACCGAATCCACCGAAAGCGCTCCCCTGGTCCATCCCGATAAGAACGAGCAAAAAGGTCGTCAGAGCAAAAAGGTAGACGATGACGATGAAATCGGAGACCGGCGCCAACGAAAAAGTTCCCCATCCGCCAAGAACCAATTCCGGATTCATGGAAGACACGAGCGGCACCGCAGCACCGAGAAGGACGGTGATCGCGAAAATGAAATACGGAAAAAAACGCGTCACCCATGAAGCCTCATCGGAAATGATCTCGTCCTTCTGGAAAAGCTTCCAAAGATCACGGTACGGCTGCCAGACATCAGCTCCGACACGGTTCTGCATCAGAGCTTTTATTTTCCTGATCACGCCTATCAGAAGCGGCGAGACGGCCGGAACGGCGATGACTTGAAATATG
>JAYRFE010000051.1:0-1567 GCA_041908545.1 Candidatus Moraniibacteriota bacterium | reverse complement strand
TATCGTACTTTTTCGCCACCGAGAACAGCTCCTGAATATTTTCTACCCGCGCCAAAGCCTCCTGTTTTCCTTCTTCCTCGAAGCTCTTCATGAGACCGCTCTCGTCCGCGACTTTCTGAAGCAACCGAGAAAAGAGCAGCCCTTCGGTATGCTCGATATACGCCTTCCAACGAGCGAAGAGATCGGCAAATACCTGAATCGCCTTGATCTTCCCCTCTCGAAGCTCGGAGCCGTCCGCTCGGAGCATCCCGGCTATCGTCAGGAAATCATATCCATCACGCGTGGCCGCCTGCTTCCAACGTTCCAACGTCGTATCGCCGATACCACGCGGCGGGACATTGGCGATACGATCAAGCGCCAAACTATCGAAAGGATTCGCGAGAACCCGAATATACGCGATGACATCCTTCACTTCTTTGCGCTGATAAAACTTGAGTCCCCCGACGACACGATAGGGAACCGAACGACGCAAAAGCATCTCCTCGATCATGCGTGACTGGGCATTGGTTCGGTACAAGACCGCAAAATCCTTCGGCTGGCGGCCCTTCAAGGTAATATCGTTTTCAATGGTCTGTGCGACGAAACGCGCTTCGGACTCTTCATCCTGAGCGGGACAAAGAGTGATTTTTTCCCCCTCCTTCAGATCAGTCCAGAGTTTCTTCCGGCGCTGATTGGCATTATGGTCGATGATCCCTTGCGCGGCATCCAGAATGATCTGCGTCGAACGATAGTTTCGATCCAATGTGATAACGGCCGCCTCAGGATAGTCCTTCTCGAATTCAAGAATATTTCGGATATCCGCCTGCCGCCAGCCATAAATCGACTGATAGTCGTCCCCGATGACGAATACATTCTTGTGTTTTCCGGAAAGCGCCGTCACAAGCCGATATTGAAGGAAATTCGTATCCTGGTACTCATCGACCATGACATACCGGAACTGCTCCTGATATCGTGTCCGTATTTCTTCGTGGTTTTCAAGCAATTGAACGGTAAGTCGGATCAGATCATCGAAGTCAAGAGACTGATTCTTTTCGAGGGCAGCCTGGTATCTTTCGTAGAATTTCGCCGCCAATTCTTCATAATAGCTCCCCGCCTGCAACACCAGCTGCGTCGGCGTCAGGAGCTGATTTTTCGCTCGCGACACCGCTTCCATCAAGGAACGCGGCTTGATCTGCTCGGTATTCATCTCAAGTTCTTTCATGACCCTCTTTGCCAATGTCTGTTGATCTTGGTCATCAAGCACCTGAAAGCTCGTGCTATACCCGAGAATCCCGATATCCCGACGCAAGATCCTCGAACACAGGCTATGGAAAGTACCTATATACTGAGGCATACGAAGCGAGATACCCTCATGCTGGGAGAGGAGAGAACCGATACGCTCTTTCATCTCACCTGCCGCCTTGTTCGTGAAGGTCACGGCCAAAATATGTTCCGGCTTCACCTTTTTCTCCGCCAACAGATAGGCGATCCGATGCGTCAGCGTCTTCGTTTTCCCCGAACCGGCACCCGCCAGAATCAAAACCGGCCCTTCAGTATGAAGTACCGCGCGCATCTGCTCCGCATTCAG
>JAYRFE010000050.1:0-4815 GCA_041908545.1 Candidatus Moraniibacteriota bacterium | reverse complement strand
TCGAGAGTCTGATCACCATCGGGACGGATCTTTCGGAGAGTCGCCGGTCGGTGGCATGCGCGGAACGGTATCCGGCCGTGTGGGCAAGTGTCGGTGTCCATCCACATATCTTCAATGAGATCGAGAACGAGGAAGCGGCGGCGGTGGCGGTCGGGGAACTCAGGGATATCTGTCGGTCTTCGGAAAGAGTTGTCGCGATCGGGGAATGCGGACTGGATTATTTTTCGCATGACACGGGCGGAATCGTCACCGAAAAACAGAAGGGTGTGCAGCGGGCCGGATTCCTCGCGCAGGTCGAGCTCGCTCGGGAACTCTCACTTCCAATCATCGTCCATACACGCCCTTCTTCCGGGAGTATGGATGCGTATGAGGACATGTATGCTCTTTTGCAGTCTTCGTTCATCGGGAACCAGGACCGATTATCGGTCATCCTGCATTGCTATATGGGTGACGCGGAGGTGACGGAAAGATTTCTTGGTCTTTCCTTTATCACGTTCTCGTTCGCGGGGAATATCACGTATAAGGCGCGAGTCGGGTCAGATATTCAGGCGGTGCTTGGAATGATTCCGCTCGACCGGATGATCGCGGAGACCGATTGTCCCTATCTTGCCCCGATGCCTCACCGAGGGAAACGCAATGAGCCGGCCTTTGTCATTTTGGTCGCTCGGCATATCGCGGAGATGAAGAAAGTACCGTATACTTCCCTTGAGGAACAGCTTCGAGGGAATATCAGGGAGCTTTTTCCGAAGATACGAAATTCATAGGAACATATGGGATTTTTTGCAAGATTTCAAAACAGAGAGAAGGGTCCGATTTTGACGGGGCAGGCGGAAGAGGATGGACATGGTCCGGATATTTCACCAGTGGATTTGTCGACTTCCGAAATCGGTGATCCGTACGATCGGGGCGAGCATGTGAATCTTGAGAGACCTGAAATTGGGTTGCCGGTGGCAGAAGGAAGCCAGGAAGGGATCGTAGCGAATCCGAACGCCATGGGGAATGAGCGGATCACCGGGCGCGTTTTGACGGAAGGGGATGGCCCGGAATCTTCCGCGCAAGTCCTCAGTCCGGAGATGGACGCCTATATCCAGACTCAGATGGCCGAGCAGACAGCGGCGGAACAGGCGAAGGATCAGGACCGTAAACCGGTGACGGAGAATTGACTTCTCCGCCGAATCAGGGGTAGACTAGGGAAAGATTTCCAGTGTTCCGGAAGGGCGTGACGCGCCTTTTTCCAGTTTCAGGAAGCATATTTCGATATATCGTCATTCTCATGGAAATTTCGATCGCGGCGGAAAAACTGTTCATGCTCGGGGCTCTTCCGGTGACGAATGCCTTGTTCATCGGTTTCTTGGTGAGTGTTCTTTTGGTACTCATCACTCAGAGGGCGCTCGCGCGTTGGCAGTCGGTGCCGCACGGTCTTCAGAACGTGCTCGAAATCATCATCGATGGCGTACTCGGACTGCTTGAGAGCATCATGCAGGATCGGGGTATGGCTCGGAAGTTTTTTCCCCTTATCGCGACCATTTTTCTCTTCATTCTTCTGTCGAATTGGATCGGACTGCTTCCGGGACTCGGAACGGTCGGGCTCGCGCATGAGAGCGCGGCCGGACACGCCACGATCATTCCGTTTTTGCGGAGCACCTCGGCGGATCTCAACTTCACTCTCGGACTTTCCCTGTTCGTCGTCATCACCATACAGGTGACCGGTATTCTCGCGCTCGGTATCGGCGGGTACGCCAAGAAATTCTTCGTCAGTCCGTTTCATAAGCCGTATGTGGTGGGGACGCTGATGGGTATACTGGAACTCGTTTCGGAATTCGCCAAGATCCTTTCGTTCGCGTTCCGGTTGTTCGGCAATGTCTTCGCGGGGGAAATTCTCTTGACGGTCATGTTGCATCTGGTGCCCTATTTCATCCCGCTTCCGTTCCTCTTCCTCGAAATCTTCGTCGGATTCATCCAGGCGGCGGTATTCGCGATGCTCGTAGCGGTTTTTCTCAAGATGGCGACCACGCCGGCGGAACACTAGGTGAACGGGAGGAAGAGGGAGAATTTTTCGGAGTTTGGACAAAGATGGAGTTTTGCCTTATACTCAGTAATCGTGAATCATAATTTATCAATTAAGAGAAGCGTATGGAAGTCGAATCAGCGAAAATGCTCGGTGCCGCTCTGGCTATCGGAATCGGTGCTCTTGGTCCCGGTATCGGTCTCGGTCTGTTGTTCTCGAAGGCCCTCGAAGCGATCGGACGGAATCCGGAGGCTTCCGGAAAAATTCAGACGACTATGTTTCTCGGTATCGCCTTCACCGAGGCGGTCGTCATCTATGCCTTGGTGGTCGCCCTCATGATCCTGTTCCGATAAACATCCTTCTCGCGTCCGGAGAGAAGAACGACGTATCCTATGGAAGCACTTGCGAATCTCGGTATCGACTGGAAGCTCCTTCTGGCACAGGTGGTCAACTTCGTCGTGGTGCTTCTTGTCCTCAGGCGTTTCGCGTATCAGCCGATGCTGCGGCTTCTCGATGAACGCACGCATAAGATAGAGAAGGGTCTGGCCGATGCCGAGAGTGCCACTCGGAAACTCGGTGAAATGGAGACGAAGGAGAAGGCGGTTTTGGCTGATGCCCGGATGGAAGCGAAGCGTATCCTGGCTGATGCCGGTGAGGCGGCCGCGAAACGCGATGCCGTAAAAATGGCCGAAACGGAGGCAAGAGTGAAGAAGCTTCTGGAAGAATCGGAGAATAAGATCGTTGAGGATCGGAAAAAAATGCTTGAGGAAGCGAAGCGGGAATTGGCCGGAACCGTTCTTTTGGCGGTTGAGAAGGTGCTCTCCGAAAAGATGGACGGTGCGAAGGAGAGGGAGCTTATCGAACGGAACCTGAATTAAGTTATGCGGCTTTCGATACGACAATACGCACAGGCACTTCTCGATCTCGAACGGGAACAGGGGGTGAAGGAGGTGGTAAGAAGCAGTGAACGTTTTTTCGCGTGGCTGTCACGACGGGGTGAGGCGAAGAAATTGGGGAAAATCGTGCGTGAAGCGGAACGCCTGATACGCGAGCGGTCCGGAACAGCCGTCGTCCGTATCACGACCGCGCATCCGGCGGATGAAGCGTTGCGGACTCTTCTGCGAAAGCAGGCAGAGAGCGTATTTGCTGGAAAGGCGGTAGAGACGTCTTTCGCTACCGATGCCCGTCTGATCGGCGGAGTGAAAATGCGGAGCGAGGAAGTCCTGTATGACGCGACTCTCGCGACTCGACTGGAACGGTTGAGAAACAGCCTGGCGGGGTGATGTATGGAATGTGGAATATGACATGGAACGAGCGGTTCCATGACAGATTCTAAATTCGATATCCTGAAAATCGTATGCCCAATCCTCTCATCGAAGAACTAAAGAAACAGATCGGGGAATTCCATCATGAGCCTAAGGCCGAAGCGATCGGTACGGTACTCGAAGTGGGTGATGGAGTCGCGCGCGTCTCGGGTCTTTCCGGGGTCATGGTTTCTGAGATGATCGAGTTCGAGAACGGCGCATACGGTGTCGCGCTCAACTTGGAAGAAGGTGAGGCGGGCGTGATGCTCTTGGGTGAGACGGGTGATATCAAGGAGGGGACCGTCGCGAAATCGACTGGCCGAATCTTGTCGGTTCCGGTATCGGACACGGTGATCGGTCGGGTGGTAAATGCCCTCGGTTCGGCCATCGATGGGAAGGGAAAGATCGAAGCGACCACATACTATCCGGTCGAGAAGATCGCTCCGGGCGTCATTACCCGTCAGTCGGTCAATCAGCCGCTTCAAACGGGAATCAAGGCGATCGATGCGTTGATTCCGGTCGGTCGCGGTCAGCGTGAGCTTATCATCGGGGATCGTCAGACCGGCAAAACGGCTATCGCCATCGATACGATCATCAATCAGCGCGGTCAGGATGTCATCTGTATCTATGTCGCCATCGGACAGAAGGAATCCAAAGTGGCGCGTATCGTCGCGGAACTCGAGAAGGCCGGGGCTATGGACTATACCGCCATCGTCGTGGCGGGCGCATCGGAGGCTGCCGCTCTTTCTTTCATTGCGCCGTATGCCGGATGCGCGCTTGGCGAATATTTCATGGATCAGGGTAAGGACGTTCTGGTCATCTATGATGATCTTTCGAAGCATGCGGTCGCCTATCGGCAGATTTCCTTGATTTTGCGTCGTCCGCCAGGACGTGAGGCGTATCCGGGAGATGTCTTTTACCTTCACTCGCGTCTGCTTGAGCGGAGCGCGAAGTTGAACAAGGATTTCGGAGGAGGGTCCATCACCGCGTTGCCGATCATCGAGACGCAGGCCGGTGATGTCTCTGCCTATATCCCGACCAATGTCATTTCCATCACGGATGGTCAGATTTATCTCGAAGCCGATCTTTTCTACAAGGGCGTCCGTCCGGCACTGAATGTCGGTCTCTCGGTTTCCCGCGTGGGTTCATCCGCGCAGATCAAAGCGATGAAGCAGGTGGCTGGGACACTCCGTCTCGATCTGGCGCAGTTCCGTGAACTCGAGGCCTTCGCCCAGTTCGGTTCCGACCTGGATGAGAAGACACGCTCCTTGATCGAGCGCGGGCGGCGGGCGGTCGAAATCCTGAAGCAGCCGCAGTATGCGCCGCTGCCGGTCGAGAAAGAAGTAGCGATCCTCTACGCGCTGACCCGGGGGCATCTCGACGACGTGAAGGTGGAGGATCTGACACGTTTCGAGAAGGAATTCGTGGCGTATTTTGAGACGAGCGGTAAAGAAGCGATCGATGGGATCGTTCGTGAGCGGGCTCTGACGCCTGAGGTAGAGG
>JAYRFE010000049.1:0-4148 GCA_041908545.1 Candidatus Moraniibacteriota bacterium | reverse complement strand
TTCCGGTTAATCGGGAAGGAATCGTCGTAAATGTGACTACTACTCCGTCTCGGGAGTCGTCTTTGTTTTTTCGAATACCATGAATTCGTTGTTTTCCGTCGTTTTCGGAAAAGGACAGAATCAGGCTCTGGCCGTTCCGAAGTATGAGCTGAAAATCAGAGGGTGCTTTTTGATCGAGAATCAATTTCTCCACGATGTCGATGGCAAGTAGCTCACCATCGTTCGCCTTATAAATCTGCACGGACAGCGATGAGGGATCATCTTCCGATGCCATGCAAGGTATTGCGCGTGTGATTTCAATACCGAGCGCTTCAAGTATTCCTGCTATTGTTATCGACATGACCTTCCTTTCTTGGGGTGAGTACGACCGGAGTCGCGGAGGAAAAAGCTTGAAGAATAGGGAAAATCCCTGTAGGATGAATTTGTCAAAGAAAGAATCAATTATCACTCTGATTAACCAGTTTTGTCAATACTCGTATGACGGAAACCGCTTCGGATCTCATGGAAAAGATCGTCTCGCTCTGCAAACGGCGGGGGTTCATTTTCCCTTCTTCCGAAATCTACGGCGGATTCGCCGCGGTGTATGATTTCGGACCGTATGGGGTGGAGTTGGCCAAGAATATCCGTGAGGCTTGGTGGCAGGCGATGGTACGCGAGCACGACAATATCGTCGGACTCGACAGCGCCATCTTCATGCATCCGAAAGTCTGGGAGGCCTCGGGACACGTGGGCGGCTTCAGTGATCCGCTCGCGGAATGCCGGGAATGCCATACCCGGGTGCGCGTCGATCACCTGCTCGAAGAAGCGGGTGTTTTCGCGGACGAGAAGATGAGCGAGGAAGATATCAATGCGCTCTTCGGTGAGAATAAGGACAAAATCGTCTGCCCGAAATGCGGGAAGAAGAGCTTCACCGACGCGAAGGGTTTCAATCTGCTGGTCAAATCGAATCTCGGGAATTTCACGAGCGATTGGACCAAGGAGCCGACCTATCTGCGCGGCGAGACCTGTCAGGGTATCTATGTCAATTTCAAGAACGTGCTCGATTCATCCCGGGTCAAGGTGCCTTTCGGCATCGCCCAGATCGGCAAGGCATTCCGCAATGAGATCACGGCACGACAGTTCATCTTCCGGAAGCGCGAATTCGAACAGATGGAAATGCAGTATTTCGTGAGACCGGAGACGGCCGCGGATGCTTATGAGGAATGGCGCGCGAAGCGTTTTCAGTATTACCTTGATCTCGGTCTTAAGCCGGAAAATTTGCGTTGGCATGAGCATGAGAATCTCGTTTTTTACGCCAAGGCGGCCTGGGATATCGAGTACCGTTTCCCATTCGGTTTCAAGGAGCTTGAGGGCATCCATAATCGGAGCGATTACGATCTGACGCAGCACACGAAATTTTCTGGTACTGATTTGTCTTATCGTGATCCGCAGACGAATGAGAAATACGTACCCTGGATTGTCGAGACATCGGTCGGTGTGGACCGGACATTCCTCGCGGTGATGACCGATGCCTATACCGAAGAAACGGTCGGGGGGAACGATACGCGGGTCGTTCTCAAGTTTCCAAAGAAGCTTGCTCCGGTGCAGGTCGCGGTGTTTCCACTCATGAAGAACAAGGAAGAGCTGGTAGGAAAGGCGCGCGGTATTTATGAGGAATTGAGGAAGTCGTTGCGAGCGGAATTCGATGATAATGGCAATGTGGGCAAGCGCTATCGCCGGCAGGACGAGATCGGTACGCCATACTGCGTGACGGTTGATTTCGATACGATCGGTTTGGGTGAGGATGCCTCGCTCAAAGACACGGTGACGGTTCGCGATCGAGACACTATGCAGCAGACTCGGGTGAAGATCGCGGATCTGAAAAATCATATAGGAGGAAGCATATAGCGTTTGATCCGGGAGAAAAACATCCGAGATGAGGAATGGGCGCGGGATAATTGATAGATAACGGACGTGATATGCAATACGAAAAAATCACTTTGAAAAACGGGCTGCGCATCGTGCTGGCGCCGATGGCGGAAGCGGAGACGGTGACGGTGCTCGTGATGACCGGAGTCGGGTCGCGCTATGAATCCAGGAAGGAGAATGGCATCGCGCACTTCCTTGAGCACATGATGTTCAAGGGGACCGCCAAGCGGCCGACGGCGCACGATATCTCGGCGGAGCTCGATGGAATCGGAGCGGAGTACAATGCCTTCACCGGGAAGGAATGTACCGGGTATTATGCCAAGGTGGCGGCGCCGCATGCCACTGTTGCCCTCGATGTCGTGAGCGATATCTTCATGAATGCCAAGTTGGAGCAGGAGGAGATCATCCGTGAGAGCGGGACCATCGTCCAGGAACTCAGCATGTACGAGGATATGCCGATGCGGCATATCAACGATCTTTTTGAATCGCATCTGTACGGCGATCATCCGCTCGGCTGGGAAATCGTCGGGACGCGGGAGAATATCCGTGCTTTCAAGCGAGCGGATTTCGTGCGCTATATGAAGCGCGGATATGTCGCGGAGAATGTCGTCGTCGGAGTGGCGGGGAAGTTTGGTGTGAAGCAGATGCGAAAGGATATCGAAGCGCGGTTCGCTCATATCGGACACGGTGCGAAGCCGGCGTGCAAGAAGGCCTCTGACACACAATCGGTTCCGGGTCTGTTCATTCAGAAGAAGAAGACCGACCAGACGCACATGCTGCTCGGGGTGCGTACTTTCGATATGTTTCATCCGGACCGGTATGCTCTTTCGGTACTGGCGACGCTTCTCGGCGGCGGCATGTCGAGTCGACTCTTCATCGAGGTGCGGGAACGGCGCGGTCTGGCCTATAGCGTCCATACGAGCGTCGAGGCCTATCGCGATGCGGGGTATATCGCGACTCAGTGCGGCGTCGAACATGGGAATCTTGAGAAGACGATCGGAGTCATCCTGGATGAATACCGGAAGATTGCCACTGAGTCCGTGACGACCGCGGAACTGACGAAGGCGAAAGAATATATCAAGGGGAAGATGGCGATGGGCTTCGAAGGATCGGACGATGTCATCGAGTACCTGGTCGGACAGGAAATCGCGCGCGGGGAAATCGTGCTCCCGTCCGAGAAGATGGCCTTGATCGAAGCGGTGACTCCGGAGGATATCCTTCGGGTCGCGAAGCATATTTTCGTTGATAAGAAGCTCAATCTGGCGATCATCGGTCCTCATGCCGGAAAGGCGAAGCTCGAGAAGATGTTGCATATTGGTTCGGCCTAATGGGAAACTATGACATCCAGTGAAAAAGTTGATGTCGGAACGAAACTCCTGTTGCGGGCGGCTTTGTTGGTGGGCGGTGTCTACTTCCTGTATCTCATTCGGGATGTGGTGATGGTGGTGCTGTTCGCCGTGCTGACGGCCGCCGCGCTTACGCCGGCCGTCAATAAGCTGCGGGAATGGGGACTCTCGCGGACGGCAGCCGTGATTCTTTCGTACGCGATACTCCTTTTCGGTGGGGTGGCACTCATCGGTGTTTGCATCCCGGTTCTCTTCGTTGAAATCAAGGAATTCGTGAGTCATTGGCCGCGATATGCCGAGCAGTTGAGCGTCTTTCTTTCCGGTTTCGATTCATATGCGCAGAGTTTCGGGATTCCTTTCGACAAACAGGCGCTGTTCGCCGACTTTGAAAACTCCGCGACATCGTGGTTCGGCAATTTCTTCTCGACCACGTTGAATCTTTTCCAGAGCTTCATCCACGCTATCGGTTTCTTCTTTCTCGCCCTCTACCTCTCGCTCGAGGAGAAGGGCATCGAGAAATTCTTTCTCATGCTGACCCCGGACGAATATCATACGCACGCGCTCTCGCTCGCTTCGCGCATGCAGGGGAAGGTGAGTCAGTGGCTTTTCGGACAAGCCTTGCTCATGCTCATCGCTTTCGTCATTTATTATGTCGGTCTTCTTCTCATCGGTGTGCCATACGCACTCGCCATCGCGTTTTTCGGTGGACTCATGGAAATCGTTCCCTATATCGGACCGGTATTGGCCGCGATTCCAGCCATTATCATAGGACTCCTCTATTCTCCCGGACTCGGATTGACCGCGCTCATCTTCTATCTCATCGCGCATCAGGTGGAAGCACATATTATTGCTCCGCAGGTGATGAAACGATCGGCGAACTTAAATCCGGTCGTA
>JAYRFE010000048.1:0-6068 GCA_041908545.1 Candidatus Moraniibacteriota bacterium | reverse complement strand
CTGCTTCGCCACTTCGCTCGAACCAAAACACCTGCTGCCGAGAAAATCCGAACCTTTCGATCAGTTCATCAAAGAGGTACTTCATCCCATGCCCGACAAGAACTACCTGTTTCGCGCCGGAGAGCACGACTGGTTCCGCCAATTCCCGATGTTTTTTAACAGAGTCTTCGCCAATCTCAAGCATGTCACCAAGAATGGCAATCTTTCGACTCGCTTGCAGTTCGCCAAGCGCAGCAAGCGCTGCCACCGTTGATGCGGGAGAAGCGTTGTAAGTATCATCCAGGAGAATGCTCCCCTTGGTTCCCGGTACGAGGCGCATCCGACCAGGCAATGGTCCGAAGGCAGCCAAGGCATCGACGATCTGTACCGGATTCACACGAAGAGCGATACCGACGGCTGCCGCGGCGAGTGCCGCCGAAACCTGATGTTTTGCTATCACTTTCGGCAACCGGACCGGCAGGGATTTTCCATGATAATCCATTTTGAATGAAAGACCCTTCGCTAATCGGGCTTCCGGTTCGACGACGATATGATCAGCCCGGATATCGGCTCCCTCACCAAAACCGAAGGTGAGTACCTTCGCCTTGGTCTTTTCCCGAAAACGCGACACGCGCACGTCGTCAGCGTTCAGAATGGCGAAACCCGATACCGGCAGACTGGTAATGAGTTTACCTTTCTCCTTGGCGATATTCTGGAGCGAACCGAAATACTCGATATGGCTTTCCGATACCTGGGTCAATACTCCGATATCGACTGAAACGATTGAGAGAAGGTAATCCATATCCCCCGGACGATCGACACCCATCTCGAGCACCAATATTTCCGGATAGCGGAACGGAAACAAAACATATCCGAACCAACGTATCCCTACCCATACCCATCGGAACAATGAACGACCACCACTTTTCGAACCCAATATGGTGAGCGGGATACCGATCTCATTATTATAGTTCCCCTCCGCCGTACGGACGAAGTATTTTTGCGCAAGCACCGACCCGATCGCCTCCTTCGTCGAACTCTTTCCGACCGAACCGGTCACGCCGACAATCAACGGATGGTATTTCCGCAAAAGCATGCGTGCCATGACGCGAAGCGCATTCTCGAAGATTCGTTTCACGATGTGATGCATAAGACTGATAGTATATTCCATTCTGAGGGAAGCGAAAACTACAGAGGCTCTGTCGGTTCTATTCTCGCATATTCGAGTAAAAACCGCATCAGCTGACCGAAAGCCGGTGCCGCGCTCGATTCGGCCCACTGAACATCCTTCGGATTATCCACCTTCATCAGGACCACGAAACGCGGATTCTCACGCGGAGCATATCCCGCGAATGAGCCGATCGTCTTTCCTTCCTCGTATCCTCCGCCATCGGTTTTAGCGACCTGCGCGGTTCCTGTCTTCCCGACTACCTCATACCCCGGCACATCCGCGCGCTTTCCGTGTCCATTCACCACGACACTACGTAACATGTGTCCGATAGCCTCACTCGTCTCCTTGCTGATCACCCGACGAATCTCTTCCGGCTGAATCATTTCGACTTCCCCGTCGGCATGGCCGATACTCTCCACGATTTGAGGCCGCATCAATACGCCTCCATTCGCCAGTGCCGCATATGCTGAGACCATCTGAAGCGGCGTCACCGTGATGCCATGACCATAGGCAGCCGTATAAAACTGGATACCGATACGGAAATCATTCAGATTATGCAGATCCCCCCCCGACTCAGCCGGCAGTTTCACTCCCGTCTTCTCCCCGAATCCGAAACGCCTGAGTCGTTCCGCGAAAACCTTATGTCCGACTGACCGTTCGACGAAAATCATTCCAGTATTGATCGAATCCTCGAGCACCTTGGTCATCGTGCTCCTCCCATACACCTTCTCTTCGGAATTCTTCACCGTATATCCGGATTCCGTCACCGACCCGGTATCGACATACTCGGTTGTCGGCGAGACCTTCTTTTCATCGATACCGATAGCCATAGCGATCGGCTTCATGATGGATCCCGGCTCATACGTCGAACTGACCGCCGGATTTAGAAATAAACCATAATCTTCCGTCTCGGCGTATTTGTTCGGATCGAAATCTGGAGCATTCGCCATCGCTAGGATTTTCCCGGTAATCGGATCCATCACGAGGGCCGTCATCGAATCAGCCCCGTGTTTCTCCCTGTATTCCTGAACGACTTTCTCCGTTTCGTGCTGAATGACCCGATCGATGGTCAACGTCAGAATATCGCCGTGATCCGGAACATCGCTCCGCGAATTCGAAAGGGATATCCAGCGACCACCGGCATCACGCTCCTCATGTACCCTCGCAGGTTTTCCCTTGAGTTCAGAATCGAACGACGCCTCGACGCCGTATCCACCGGCCCCTCCCTGCTCCCCTAGTCCCGCAAATCCGACCACATGCGACGCAAGACTTCCCGCCGGATAATAACGATACTTTTCCGGAAGCAGAGATACCCCTTTGAGCGAGAGCGTCCGAATACGCCCCACTTCATCATCACTCAGCCGACGCTTGATCATCTCAAACGGATCAGTCGGATCAGAAAGTTTCAAAAGAATCTCCGATTCATCCTTTCCCAAAATGGCCGAGAGTTCACGGGCCACTTCCTTCGCGTCCTGTACTTCCCGAGGTACGACGTACGCGGCCATATATTCCCGATTTACCGCGAGCGGATACGGTTCCCCGTTGTCATGCAAAAAAATCTCACCCCGTTCGGCCTTGAGGTCGAAGGTCGAGAGACGTTGCTTCTTCGCCTGATCACTCCAGAGCGTATGATCGCGCACCTGAATACGATACAGTTGCCAAAGTAGTCCCACTCCGACAGAAAGGAAGCAGACAAAAACGAAAGCGACACGAGCAATTCCGGTGCCGTTCTTTTTCTGCATCGTTTTTTTTTGCGATATGCGCATAAAACCCGCCTTCTTCATCAATATTTCCAATCAAAGGCATTCGGGAATCAAAGGAAAACGACACGAATCATGAGCGGGCCCTTTTCTCCGCGCTCCGAAACCGCATCCGCTGACCGAATCCCGGAACAAGAAGAAGGGTTCAGCGAAAAGCGACGACATCCCGCTCTTCGAAATACTGAGGATTCGAAGATTGATCAAGGGAAAGTGATTCGCGCGCCTCATCGATGCGTTGGAACGACTTGGCATCGGCCTCCTGTATCCTCAAGCGCGCATTTTCCTCCTGCATACTGGCGATTTTCTTCTCCAACTGACGCACCTGATACCCCTGTACCGCATTGCTATTGACCGAATAGACATGCGCCCCCAATATCCCGACGAAAAATAGCAGGGCAAGAAACGATGCATCCGTACGGAGAAACCCGGACTGACCGGAAACCGATTCAGACAAAACTCTTCTTCTTTGGAAATGGGAGTCGGAAACCCTCATATGCTTATTTTTGTTTTTTTATTTTTTGATACCCAGATCAACACTTCTCAGCAAAACGGAGTTTGGCGCTCCGGGACCGTGGGTTTTCCTCTTCCTCTCGTTCGCTTGCCACCACCGGATCTCGGGAGATATGCCTCAGCTTCGGCTTCCGATGACAGACACAGACCGGGAATTCCGGCGGACACTCGCAGCCCTTCGCCATCTGACGGAAAAACCGTTTCACGATCCGATCCTCGCCGGAATGAAAACTAATGACCCCCAATCGTCCGTTCGGTACCAGAAGGTCGACCGACTGCTCAAGAAATCGTTCCAGGTTCCCATACTCATCGTTCACCGCGATTCGAAGAGCCTGAAACACCTTCGTTGCCGGATGTGTCTTCCGTCTCAAACGGACACGCATCGGCATCGACTGTTCCACCACTTCCGCCAATTCAAGCGTCCGCGTAAAGGCGCGCTCCTTCCGTGTCCGTACGATGGCCCGCGCGATACTCTTCGCGCATTCTTCATCGCCCATCTCGGAGAAAAGATCCGAAAGAGAATCTTCCGCCCAGACATTGACGATATGCGCTGCCGTTTCACCCGAACTCTGATCAAGACGCATATCGAGCGGACCATCCTTCGAAAATGAAAGTCCTCTCGCACCCTCCTCGATTTGATCCGACGAATAACCGAGATCCGCGAAAATGGCATTGACAGACATCAGGCCAGTCTCTTCCGCCACCAAGCCGATATCGGAAAAATTCGCATGTACGATCGACAATCGTCCGGTCGCAAGATCGGCAGATATATCTGCATCATCTTTCGCTCTCAGAAAAAATCGGTCGATAGCAACCTGATCCGTATCGAGAGCCATGATCCTGCCGGTTTCCCCGACCGCAAAACGGAAGAGCAAGGTATGCCCACCTCCTCCGAGCGTCGCATCGATGACCGTATCGCCAGGTGATAGACGAAGTCCATCGAGAGCCTCTTGCCAAAGAACCGACTTATGTCTCGTCTCATCCATACGCTTATCCTTCCTTTCCAGTTTTCAGCTTACAATTTCCATCCTATCTTTACCTGAAAATTGCAAGCTCAAAATCAGAACGGGCTAATACACTCCGAGCTTACCGAGCTCCTCCGCTATCTTTCCGGTATTCTTTTCCGCATTCTGCTTATACTTCTTCCAGGCATCCTCATCCCAGATTTCCAGACGATTATACACGCCAACCACGGCGACCTCCTTCTTCAAGCCTGCATCGTTCTTCAGATATTCCGGAAGCAACACCCGGCCCTGACTATCAAGCTCCGTATCTACCGCCCCCGAAAGCATGAGCCGGATGAAACTCCGCGTCCCGCTTTCTCCGACCGGAAGATTTCCCAACTTGCTCGCGATTTCCTCCCACACCTTCATCGGATAAACGAACAGGCAACGATCGAGTCCGCGTGTCACGACCACCCGGTTCCCGAGCTCCCCGCGAAACTTCGAAGGCAACGCGAGGCGTTTTTTCGGATCGACACTATGAGAATATTCACCGATAAACATGCCAGGATGTATTCTTACTTATCGATTTCCCCACTTCTCACCACTTTCATAGCGAGTAACCCCATTTTACTCCACCTCGCACCAAACCGTCAACAGACTGAAAAATACCCCAAAAAAGGATTTTTACCTGAAACCTCGAAATACGAACAAGAAAAAAATCCGCGTATACGCTACCCGGATCCATTTCTGAAAAACTGGTATCTCCGCCATGGAAGAGACTATTCTTCCGGATGTAGGATAGCGGCATCCTTCAGCATATCTTCCTCATCTTCATCCGTCAGGAGTACCTCGCCGAAAGATGCCGTCTGACGATTCCAAAAACCGGCATATATCCCTCCTGAAGCGATCAATTCACCATGAGATCCTTCTTCTGCCAATCGTCCGTGCTCCAGCACGACAATCCGATCCATTTCACGTACCGTACTCAAACGATGGGCGATGACCAAAGTCGTTCGTCCCCGCATAAGCTCATGCAAAGCCTCCTGAATATGATGTTCACTCGTCGTATCGAGCGCGCTCGTCGCCTCATCCAGGACGAGTATCGGTGCATCCTTAAGAAGGGCCCGAGCGATAGCGATACGCTGACGTTCGCCACCGGAAAGTTTGATCCCGCGCTCACCGACCAGGGTGTCGTATCCGTCCGGCAATGCCATGATGAATTCATGCGCATGAGCCTGCTTCGCCGCGCGCTCAATCTCCTCCCGCGAACTTTTCAGACGGCCATACGCGATATTTTCCGCAATGCTCCGATGAAACAGGGCGGTATCCTGAGGAACATATGCGATAAAACGCCGGAGTTCCTGATGCGACATCCTGCCGATATCCTGCCCACCGACCCGAACGATACCCTGGTCCGGCACAATGAATCGAAGCAAGAGCTTGGTAAGCGTACTCTTCCCGGATCCAGAGCTTCCGACAAGTCCGACCTTCTCTCCCTCCTGGATGGCCAGCGAGAAATCCTTGAACACCCGGCCACCTTTCGGATAACGGAAGCCTATCTTCTCAAAGGAAATCGTCCCTAAGACGGGTATCCCTGATGTAACCCGGTCAAAAGGTTCGGTATCGCTCAGCGCCAGGACATCCGTCATCTCGCTCGCATCCGCAACATTTCTCATCAGCCTCCCGAAAGATCTCCCCAGACCG
>JAYRFE010000047.1:0-13170 GCA_041908545.1 Candidatus Moraniibacteriota bacterium | reverse complement strand
TCCGGTTTCACCAAGCACCTTCTCTGATACTTTCGGAGACGGCGAAGTCGCCTCCGCTACGGGCGGTACCGGGACGGATGACTCCGCCTGGACGGAAGCGATCGTCACAGGTACTTTCGGTCCGGCCTGAGAATTTTTCGAACCCGGATAGGGAGGAAAGACCAGCGTCTGGTGTTCGGTATCAATCTCGACGACTTCCCGATCTTCGATGGAACGAAGGAGAATTTCGATACGTCCACGTTCTTCGTCGGTCAGTTTAATTCCGTTCTGAGAACGGAAAAGAAACTGTCCTCGCAACATCGCGTCATGATACCCGACACCGAGTTCTTCGCGATAGCACTTCAGCCAATTGATAAGCGACCCACGTACCGGTTCGACGCTGGCTTTCAATTTGATACGCGTTTCAGTAACCGCCTGTTGTCCGAGCTGCGGATACTGGGACAGCGCTTCCAGAAGAGTCATGCGTACCACCGCACGCTTCTCCTTTTCCGCCGACTCTTCCTCGCGAGGAATGATCGTCAAGATATCTCTCTTGACTGCCTCCATGATCTCATCGGAACGGGGAACATTCTTCGGATCGAATTCCTGACACCAGGCCATCAACTCCGTCCGGGACTGATTTTCGTCCCATTCCCGAAAAATGATCTTCCTGACCATCACCGAAACGAACATGATCACCGGTTGGGTGAAATCGAATTTTACGGATAAGTCCCGGAGGGCGAGAGGTAGTTCTTCCGACGTGAGCAGATTCCGGGAAAATTCCGGAAGTCCACGGAAATTCGCCCACACCGTTTGATACGACTGAAGATCAGACGGATCATAATCCGCCAACAAAGGATGGAATTCGTTCGGAAGTTCGATTGGCATAACACATTCGGAAAAGATTAGGCACGACGATTATTCCGCCGGCCGACCTCGCGGAGCCTCTCCCTCTGACTTTGTGCGGCTTCCGCGGAAGGAGAATCCCCATTGGAAGAGGGAGTCGACGGAGCCGGGATAATACCGGCCTTATTCCATTTTTCCTGATCGACTACCGACATCCGTTCCATCGTCTTCTCGTAGTTTTTTCTGTTCTGAGCATACCCCTTCATATACTCAGTCAATTCAGCGTCCGACCCGACGGCGTCATGAATACTGCCCTGCTTCGCCAGATCGATCACGGAAAGCCTACCGATCGTATCATTATAGACATCCTTCCGGATCTTCGCTTCATCCGGAGTTGCGCCGGTCGCCGTTACGCGAGCAATCTCCGCCTGAATACGGTAATCCGCAAAAGATTTGACCTGTCCCTCGCTCCGCATTTTCGACGAGAAGTCCCGATACAAGATCGAACTTTCATCAATCGCATAGCTTCCATCGGCATTCCTGATCGCCTTACCGTCTATATCGCGCTGCGCAAAGGTTTCGCTGTTCAACAGGTTCTTGATCTTATCCGCATCCATCTTGAATGCTCCCGGACGGGCGTTTTCAAGCAACTTGCTCGTCTCGCGCGGAGCATTCTTTCCGAAAACCTCCAAGGCCTTCGCCGCCCTCTGAAGATCCTCCGGATTGGAAATCGCCTTATTCTCGGATAAGGAAAGCGCGGCGGCAGCAGCCTTCACCGGATCGCCCTCCTTCAAGTTCTTCAACAACTCGGAGTTGCTGACATTCCGGTCCTTATTATCCTTGACCGCATCAAAGATATTCCGATTCTGAATGGTTTCCAGGGCAGCTTTCCGACCATCCGCACCGCCACGGCCGTATCCCTTCCATTCTTCCTCCTTATCTTTCCGTCGTGACTCCCTGGTCTTCGCAGAAAGCCAGGTCTTATCGATATATTTTTCCTTCATTCCAAGAGCAGTGCCTTTGATACGGCGTCCACCCAAATACATACCTGCTTCTGCCAGACTGCCGGCTGTCAGGAAAGAGGCTTTCTTTCCCCAACCCATCATTTTGTCATTCACCTTCTTGGCGATACTCACTCCGGCCACCTTGGAATTCAAGGCGACAGAAATAGTCATCATGATCAGGATAATGGGGATGGCGGACCTCATCATGACACCGAGAATGACAGTCAATCCGGGGTCGCCCGAAACCGCGGAAGCTTCGCCCGATATGACGGTATTGTACGACTGGATGGTACTGACAAAGCGGACCGAGACAAGCAGCATCAGCATGGCGGCCGGAGCGAATACCAGATTTCCGACGAGCTTCTTCCACCACTCATCGGCATATCCGTTGATACCAGGCACGAATTTCATGAACCCGATCGGGGAAAATATGACCAAAACGACCAATGACACCACCCGGATGACAAAGAGCACGGCCAGGACACAGAGTGCCACGGAAAACATGAACATGAAAATGATCGCCACCACGAGAGTCGATACTTCCGAATTCTTTCCCTTGTTTCCCAACAACAGTTTTTCCATACCGGTCGCACTCAGAATGGATCCGCCCACGACCTGGGATATCGACTCTCCGCCCGCACTCGATCCCAGGACCTGCTGAGCGAAGAAATATGTCGGGACATTCGAGACGTCGATCAATACCCGCGAAATCGGAAAACTGAAGTTGACGAAAAGCGCCATCAGAATGATGCTCAAAAGCGTCTTCTTGGCATTGTAACTCGAGAGCTGAAACACCATGGAAAAGGCTCCGATCAAAAGCATCAGGATGAAGAAGATATTGCAGAAATCACGGATGAACTTCCAAAGCTCATAGATGACGGGCTGATTCAAGAGTCCGCTCGGTCCGGAAATGAGATCCGAGTTGAGAGCGAAACTGAAAAGCCCGATGGCAGCCGCGCCCACCCAGACTAGCACCTTAAATACCCCATAATACAGGAGCCATGATATGGCGGACTTAATCGCTTCGAATAAATACCCAAAAATACCACCTGATACTTCTTTCTTAGGAGCCTCTGCAGCAAAACCCAAATAAGGTACCAACCAAAAAACGGCGCACAAAAAAAGTACCACCCCGAGAAATACGAATATCTTTTTGTTTCTTCCCATAGACGATTCCTCCCACAGTATACCACAAAAGAAATAAGAAAAAGAACACGCATGACCTGAAGACATGCGCGTTTCCTGTCATGTGGGCCCCTAAAAAACACCTAGTAGATAAAGCCCTTGATCGCCCGACTTGAAGCCGAAAGGGTCCTACGACTCGTCTTCCCCCATCGGACATAATTCATCTCGCTCACCGTGATCGAATCACCATTCACCTTCTCGACAAGAGCCACATGCCCATAGTATCGATTCTCGGTCGTCACCATGATCGCCCCCGGCTGAGGCTTTCTTCCGGTCTTATATCCGAGTGACTTCGCATTATACAACCAGGTTCCGGCATTCCCTCCCCAAGGAACATATCGTTTCTGGGCGACATACCAAGTACACCACCCGTATGGGAACCGATGCCCGGTTCCTGCCCGACCGTCCAGTAAACGAAATCCGGAGATATCCGTCGCCGTACCGCCACCCGTCGTCGCATACTGTCTCCGAGACAGACTTCCTGATGTCGCAGTCGAGCTCGGGGAAGCGGTTTCGGTCTTCTGTCCGTCCGGGATGATGAGCGAATCGCCGATCGCGAGCTCTCCATTGGCCGGCAAACTGTTGAATGAAATGATTCTCTCTCTGTCCGCCTTATACTTCGCCGCAACCGAATCAAGCGTATCACCCTCCTTCACGACATATGAGAGACCTGCCACCGGCAAAATGAAGATTTGATCTCCTGGCTTGATTTCATCAGGATTATCAAGGTCATTCGCCCACAGGATCGTATTCGATGTGATGCCGTATTTGGCTGCGATACCGCTCACGGTATCGCCCGTAGACACCGTATAGATTTTCACTCCACCATCCTCTTCGGGATCCTTCGCCATCGCCAAATGACCTCCGGCCTGTGAAGAAAGCACGACCTGATTCTGCGGAGAAACGCCATCTATATCGAACAGTGTCGCGTCATCCTTCTGGTCCGGATCCGCATTCAGGTTCACCGGTGCCAAAGGCACCAAGGACAAGTTCTCCTTCTTTCCTACTTGGGCAGCCGTACGAAAAGCAGATCCGTCAACCAAATCCGATTCCGCCTCTCCGTCCGCATACCCGAAAAGCAACGCATTCGCATCCCTACCATGAGAAAAGTTCGTGGCGGAAACAAGCAGGGCGCTCGAAGCAACCACCGAAAAAGCCGAGTAATTCCGAAACCAATGGACCACCCGATATCCGGATACTTCCTTGATGAAGACGAGCGCTTTCGATTGCCCGTGATGTATTTTCGTATGAAGACGAGACAGCAGGTCCATAAGACTTGCCGGTTCATGATCAGCCGCATCACCGCCCTCCGCCGGCTCACCATCAGCGATCTTTTTCTTGAAGAATATCGGGAAACGAATACTCGTTTTCCTTTCTTTGGAACCAGCCTGAGACCGCCAGATACCCCCCTCTGGTATCTGAGACGAACATAGGGCTTTTTCCCTAAGAATTACACAGAAGATTCTATCCTATCCGCGTATCAACGTCAACCAAAAAAAAGAAAAAATCCCTGATTTTTCCCTTATTATAGATATTCTTTCTGTGGATAACTCATAAATCCACCGGGAGCTTCAGGAAGGATCCGTTCCACGGTATACTATGCGAATACGCCCGCGTTCCGAAATCGATCACCCTATATGTAAATCCGACTTTTCATTATCCGCTCTATGCATACCCCCTTTCAAAAACCCTCCACTCCCCTCGAGGAACAGACAAAGCGTTTCCTTGACCACTTGGAAATCGAAATGGGCCGTTCTCTGCGGACACTGGAAAATTATGCCTATTGCCTGGAACAATTCATTCGAGAGACTCACCTCACGAAACCGGAAGACATCACGCTCGATACCGTCCGCGAATATCGCCTGACCCTGAATCGTAAAGAAACCCGACAGGGGAACACCCTGAAAAAAAACACTCAAAACCACCACGCTGTCGTCTTGCGTTCTTTTCTGAAATTCCTCGCCAAACAGGATGTCAAAACTCTTTCACCCGAGAAAGTGGAAATCGGTCACACCCAGATGCGACAGGTGGATTTTCTGGAACCGGATGAAGTCGAGCGCCTTATTCTGGCCACTGCCGGATCCACGCTCCGCTCACTCCGCGACCGGGCGATACTCGAGCTGCTTTTTTCCGCCGGGCTTCGGGTTTCGGAACTCACCCACCTCGATCGCCAGCATATCGATCTCGAAAAGGAAGAGTTTTCTGTCCGAGGCAAAGGAAACAAGCTCCGTATCGTCTTCGTTTCTCCATCCGCCAAAGGAGCGCTCGAACGGTATCTGAACAGACGGACGGATACCGCTCCAGCACTCTTCATTCCTCTTTCCCCAAAGAAGCTCCCGATTCATCACGAACACGAGGATATCCGCTTGACACCACGGAGCATCGAACGTATCGTCAAGCACTATGCCCTCAAGGCCGGCATCATCAAGAATGTCCACCCGCACACGCTCCGACACACCTTCGCGACCGATCTCCTCGCGAACGGCGCAGATATCCGCAGCGTCCAGGCGATGCTCGGACACGCGTCCATCACCACGACACAGATCTACACTCATGTCACCAATGAACACCTTAAGGAGATACACCGGGCATTCCACGATAAACGACGGAAGAAAAAATAAGAAAACCGCCCTCACATAATGTCGGGGCGGTTTTTTTGACCGATATCGATTGCTCACAAAAAGAAGACTACTTCTTCAGAGCTTCTTCCACCGTTGAGGCCATATCCTTGTAGCTATACGCTCCGGCAAAATTCGTCGTATTGACGAAGAAACTCGGCGTCCCCTTGAAACCGATCTGCTGAGCGATCGCCATATCACCGGAGATACGATCGTCATATTTCCCGCTCTCAAGGCACTTCTTCATATCATCCGCCTTGACGGCGCTCTTCAGAAAGTCAGCCATATCACCGGCCTTGGCAACATCGTTCTTCACCTTGTTGTTCATGAGGTCATAACCGGCAGCCGACATAAGAAGATCGTGCACCTCCCAGAATTTTCCTTTTTCCTTGGCACAGTACAGGGCCTTGGTACCGAGCTCTCCATTGCCATGCCCATTCGCATACAACCAAACGAATGCCGCCTTTCCGGAATCAACCAGCTTCTTCATTTCCGGAACCGGTGGGACATATGTGCCGCCGTCCTTCTCCATCGTAAACTGCGCACCAGCCTGCTTGTTCAGGTCGGGATTCTTTCCGGAGGCCACGTGACAATACGGACAACTCGGATCACTGAATTCCACGAAAAGCACCTTGCTCTCCTTTTTCCCGAACACGATATTCTTGTCATTGAACAACCCCTTGATCTGATCCAGACTCACCTTCACCGCATCCGGCTGCTTGGCCGCCTGGTCCGCAGTCGCCGTCGATCCGACCTGCCCGATGATCTTCACTCCTCGAGCGGAGACATAGGCCAGAGTACCGGAGATGATCAGACATCCGAGAAGTATCGCACCCGCGATCGTCAACGCGTCCTTGTTGGTCGGCCTTGATTCGGATACGTCATCCACATCCTCCCATTTCTCTTCTTCCATACTTTAGAATTCTCACTGATTACCCCGACAGTATACACGTTTTTGGACTATCCGTGTAGGGCGAAAATCCATTCATAAAGATACTCCTCCGTAAAGAAGACGGACAAAAAAACCGCCCGAGAATGACCCGGGGCGGCTTCGATCTCTTTTTCACATCTTGTTCTTTCCGGAAAATGCCCTACTTCTTCCGTCCCGAACGCACCCGCTCGGTCTCCGAGAGAAGTTGCTTACGCAGACGCACCGAAAGCGGAGTGACTTCGAGGTACTCATCCTCGTTCATCACTTCGAGACCGCGTTCGATGGAAAGCTCCCAGGGCGGCGTCAAGCGGATGGCCTCATCCGTTCCCGAAGAACGCATATTGGTCAGCTGTTTCCCCTTGATCGGATTGACTGTCATGTCCATCCCCTTGATGGCGTTTCCAAGTACCATGCCTTCATACACTTCGGTACCGGCCCCGATATAGAGCGTGCCGCGCGTCTGAAGATTGTTCAAGGAAAATCCGAGCGCCTTGCCGGTCGCCATCGAGATCATCGATCCGACATCACGCCGCCGGATCTCACCGACATGCGGACGGAAACCGATGACACGGGAATAGATAGTCCCCTCTCCCTTCGTATCGATGGTGAATTCGCTGCGATACCCGAGCAATCCGCGGGTCGGCACCTCGAAAATCAGACGCTGGTATCCTCCGGATCCGGCCTTGATTTCGGTCATCACACCCTTGCGTTTCCCCATCTTCTCGATCACTACGCCCGTCACATTCATCGGACACTCCACCGTCACCTCCTCGAACGGCTCGGATTTCACCCCGTCGATATCTTTGATGATGACCTGCGGCTGCGAGACTTGCATTTCAAAACCTTCACGGCGCATATTTTCAAGCAGGATGGCGACGTGCAGCTCACCGCGACCGTACACCTTGTATGTCCCATCACCGAAATCGATCCGCAGCCCGACATTGATCTCAAGTTCCTTCTCGAGACGCTCACGGATCTGCTTGTTCGTCACGAACTTCCCCTCGCGCCCAGCGAACGGCGAATCATTGACGATGAAATTCAAAGAAATGGTCGGTTCATCGATGGCGATGGCCGGCAGATTCTCCTGGTCGGGAGAGGTCGACAATGTGTCTCCGATCTCGACCGTCGGCAATCCGGCGATCATCACGATATCCCCAGCCTCCACTTGTGTCGCTTCGACACGTTCCATACCGCGGAAGGAGAACAGCTTGGCCACGCGTCCCTGAACGCACTTCCCCGTAGCATTTTTGACATAGATCGAATCATTGACTTTGAGAACGCCCGAATACATGCGGGCGACCGCCAAACGACCGACGAAGTTGTCGTACCCGAGATTGAACGGCTGAGCAAGAAACGCTCCTTCGGCATTCCGCTCGGCATCGCAGGCCGGCGGGACATTCTTCAGGATCGTATCGAGCAATGGTTCAAGATTCTTCCGCTCATCACCGAGCTGATGCATCGCCACCCCATCCCGACCGACCGCGTAGACGACCGGAAAATCGAGCTGCTCATCAGTCGCCCCGAGATCGAGAAACAGCTCATACACCATTTCCGATACTTCCTCCGGACGGGCCGCCGGTTTGTCTATCTTATTCAGGACGACAATCGGACGCAGACCGAGCTCGAGCGATTTCTTCAGAACGAAACGCGTCTGGGGCATCGGTCCTTCCTGGGCGTCCACCACGAGGATGACGTCGTCAATCGAACGCAACACCCGCTCCACTTCCGATCCGAAATCGGCGTGTCCCGGAGTGTCGACGATATTGATCTTGGTGTCCTTGTAAAAGATGGAACCGTTCTTGGCATAGATGGTGATACCCCGCTCCCGCTCAAGCGCATTGGAATCCATCGAGCCTCCGTCTTCGGCCACCATGCCGGTTTCGCGCATCAAGGCATCGGTCAAGGTAGTCTTGCCGTGGTCGACATGGGCGATGATGGCGATATTGCGTATTTCCATAAGTATTTCCCGTCAAAAGAATAAGAAGATAAAGGTCAAAAAAAGAGGCGTCACCGCTCTCTATCAAAATTGAGTATACCGATTTTCCCGATTTCAGTCAACCTCTGAACGCTTCGGAAATCGGACAAAAAAAGAAGCACCGGCCGAATACTCCCGGCCAGTGCAAAAAAAACAGCGAACATGTCGTCAGTGCACGGCAACGTACCGACACGCATCGGAGGACGCGGGGAGGAACAATGCCGCTTCCCGCATGAAAAAAATGGAAAGGGCCCCGAGAGCCAGTTCTGTGAACACCGCCGCAAGAGCCTGGTCCACGGGCATCCGGGTCTGATCGACGTCTCCAAAAGCGTTCCTGCAAAACAAGGGGAAAAAACTCCTCGCGTAGTCAAAAAACACCTGACAGCTTTCCGGAAGAACCCCGAACCGATCCCGATCGCCGAGTTCGACGACCATGACTCCGTTCTGCCACCGCTCACGCGTTTCGGGAGACAAATTGAAGCCACGATACCGCAGGTTTTCAAAGTAGGTCCCCATGGCACTCTCGTAGAGAGCAAACATGTCTCGATACACCTGGTCCGGATCGGACTCCCTGAGACGGAGTCCGTATTTCTCCAGCAGAAGCTGGAAATTGACACAAAACGCTGCGAAAGCAGCACCTGTTTCAAAAGACGATGCTGCTTTCATATTTTCCCCTTTTCCTTGAGAAAGAACTTGAATTGACACTTTAACATGTTTAATAAAAAGTGTCAACAACCAAAGCTAGTTTCTGCGCAGAAAATCACTTCAATGTACACTCACCTGTCTGTCAGAGTAGGGCATCTCCCGCGCTCTTCGCGCTCGCCGTTCCGCCTGTCTCCAAGCCTTCCTTCTCACTCGAAATTCCGGTTCGACAGATGAGGGTAGGAACACGGCGCGCTGCACCAAGAAAAGGTCAGCAACGACGAGAAATGCCAGCTCCACAAGACACGGTGCAAGAATTTCCGACACGGAAGGATATGCGCCACGAAGACGCGTCGCATAAAAATCCGTCAGAAACATCCTGCTCCACCCGAGCATCCACTTGGCCTCATCGGATAGGGTTTCGGTCGCAGACCAGATACGCTGATTTTCAACCCGACATGACACCCGTTCCTGTTTCCAGTTAGCCAGGCATTTTCTCTGCCAATCATCACGAATCACCCGGGGCATCGAATGGCTTCCTCCCAACAACTCCGTCAGACCGCCGAGCCAAATAGCGAACATCGGCTTCAGGTCTTGTTCTCCATTCCCGCAAGGAATCCCAACGAGGAGGCACAACGAATCCATACCTTTCCCGAACACATGGGAAAGCGCCTCCCTCTCAGTCATACCCAAAACAAACCCACCCGACATTCTCATGATTGTCTCCTCAATTGTCCAAGAACTCCTCTTCTCCCATACCACGTTTCTCGTTCTCTTGGCAATCATCCGAGACACAATGCCGAACAGACCCTAAATCACAACCAGAAACAAAAGCACCGACACCGCGAGAGACATGACGCCTCCCGCCAGCTTCACGAAAAAGTTCGACAAAGGACCATTCCGGTACTCCCCCATGATATTTCCGTCATTACCGATCCTAGCCAGGATGAACAGGAGCGGAACCGCAGCGATACCGTTGAAGACAGCCGCGAACACCAGCGCCTTGATCGGATCGAGTCCGATGAAATTCATCCCCAGTCCGACGAAGGTCGCCAGTATGATGATGATATAGAAACCGCGCGCCCGATGGAATTTCCGATAGAGGCCTTCTCTCCACCCGAGCGCCTCGCTGATCGCGTAGGACGACGATCCGGCGAGCACGGGAACCGCCAGAAGTCCCAGCCCGATGATTCCCATGGAAAATATCAGCTTAGCGATGAGCCCCGAGTTCGGAAAACTCTGGACCAAAGGTTCGAGAGCCCGCGCCGCATCGGCAGCCGAATCGATCTCCAAGATCCCGTTTCTGAAAAGCGTCGAGGCGCATGCGATGACGATGAACCAGGCCGTCACGCTCGCAAGCGTCATGCCGACGAAATTGTCCACTCTCAGGTTACGAAGGAAACGCCTGGTCGGTTTCGGCTCCTCTCCGATCTTCGATTTATTATGCTTGGCGATTTCCTCCTCCACGACTTCGGAGGTGTCCCAGAAAAACAGGTAGGGCGAAATGGTCGTTCCGATGATACCGACCAGGATATACATCGTTTCGGGAGTGATTTCCGGACGGAATGAGAAAGTCGCGCGCAATATTTCTCCCCAATCCTGCCCGACCATGAATACCGTGACCGGATACACGAAAAGTGTCAACGCCAACCACTTGAGAATCTTGGCATAGGTCTTGTAGTTCACGAATACGACGAGAAGCACGATAAGCGACGCGAAAAAGATCGCCAGGATCGCGAACGGAATATCGACAAAAAGCTGAGCGGCCGCAGCCATAGCTCCCAGATCGGCACCGATATTGAGCGTGTTGGCCACGACGACCAGACCGACTGACAAATAGAGCAGCTTCCGGCTATAGTGCTCCTTGATGACCGCGGCCAGTCCCGTGCCGGTGATCGCACCGATACGGGAACAACTTTCCTGGACCGCGAGCAGAATCGGATACATGAACGGGAAAATCCACAGGAGCCCGAGACCGTGCGCCGCACCCGCCTGAGAATACGTCGCGATACCCGATGGATCGTCATCAGCTGCGCCCGTCACCAATCCGGGTCCCAGCACGCGCAAAAAGCGGTTGTACCGCTTGTAGTTGAGCACCCCTTTTCCGAAGTGGACTGCCTGCCGTTCCGTTTTCTTCAGTCCCCGACGGAAGTTTTTCTCTATCGCAAAAAAACGATTCACACGCGTAAGATTCGGCTAATGATACGGCCCTTCTCCCTGATTCAACTATACCACAAGCCGACAACCATCATTCCCCATCAGGTACGCGGAGGCAAAGGGATGAACATACTCACTCTCCGCTCGTATGCTGCGAATTCCGGATGCTCCTGCATCTTCCGTTCGAGCATCGGGACACCGGAAACTTTCAGGATGAGAAAAGTGATCGTCATCGGACCGATGATACCGAGCCAACCGCCCGGCACGGAAAGCGCGACCAGCCACAGTCCCCACCACTGCGTCACTTCGCCGAAATAATTCGGGTGCCGAGTATACGCCCACAAACCACCCTGCATCAGTTTACCCTTGTTCACCGGGTCCTTGATGAATCGGGCGAGTTGCGCATCACCCACCGCCTCGAATGAAAAACCCACAAGCCAGACAGCCATGCCGAGCGCATCCAGCATACCGAGCCCCGTCGCCACACTCCCATTGATCAGGAGCACCGGCGAGGCGACGAGAAAAAGCAAAAATCCCTGCAACAAATACACCTGTGCGTACGAACGGACATAAAACCATTTCCCCCACGCTGTGCGCCACGCAAGATAGCGATAGTCTTCCGTTCGGCCCCTGTTCCGTGAATGGATATGCCACGCCAGACGCACACCCCAGATGCTGACCAATATATTGACGAGTATCCCACGCACGCCCGGCCCGTCCGAAAGCACGAACGCGCTCCACGCAAGGAGCACGAACCCCAAACCCCATGCCACATCGGCCACATCATTCCTCTTCTTGAGAAGGGAAACGATGAACCAGAGACTCATGTACGAGAACAATATGAGAGCGAGTGTCAGAGAGTCATTCATACTCCGATCTTGCTGGCGATAAGATAGGTGACGACCGATACTGAGGCCGCGAGTACCGCGCCCCACGCCAGATCCACCAGCGTTACCAGGATCGGCCAGTCCTTGAGCGTGGCGAGATTCGTAAGATCATACGTCGCGTAGGTGATCAGTCCGAAAAACGCCCCGAACACGAGCGCATACGTCCACGAACCTTTCTCGACCGCCGGTGTGATGACGAACACCACGAGCCCGACGATGAAAAGCAGATAGAAGCTGATCGCGGCCGTCCAATCGATATCACTCTTCATCAACGGACCGATCTGGCCCCGGTAGAAATCCTTCGCCACGAGCCCGAGCCAGACCATATCGATAGCGAAGAAAACCGGCAGCGCGATCGCGTAGAGTTTGAGAAACATACTCTTTTATTTATGCTGATAAAAAATTTTTCCGAGAAAAACGATGAACGATACGAGACAGACGAGAACGGTGGCGATGACGCTCGGGTAGTGCCCGTCGAAACCCTCCGCTGAAACATGCTTGAGCAGTATTCCGAGATATGCCCAGACGAGCACCAGGCCATAAGCGATATTCCTATCCTTGCGCATCCGAAGGATTCCGATCGATGCTCCGACCAAGAGAATGATACTTGTCCAGATGGAATCAGCTATACCGAATCCGTTCCAGCCGATGCTCACCAGAAATACCGTCACATTGGCGATCGCCGCGACGGTGATCCAACCGAAGTACACGCTGAAGGGAGTCCGGATCAGCAGTTGTTCCGCGGGAGTGAACCGCTCCGCACGAAGGATATCGGCGATTCTCACGAGAAGCGCGAGCAGTACCGCCATGATGACCACCGACAAACCGATATAGTCGTAGTGCCAGGCGAAGATCCATGAGATATTCGCGAGGGAAGTGGCGAGAAAGAGAGGATTGATTCGACCGAATATTTCTTCCGTCCCCCGACTACCTTTCCCGAACTGAT
>JAYRFE010000046.1:0-8774 GCA_041908545.1 Candidatus Moraniibacteriota bacterium | reverse complement strand
GGAAAGGGTCTGCTTCCTGAACGGTTTCCTTTTTTCCGAATGGAAAGAAATTCACGATACGGTCATCGAAGTACTGAAGGAATCGAAGGTCGCGCTTTCCCTTGAGGATCTGTACAGTCTGTTTTCAAAGCGAGTGGAAGGATTCTCTCAGGACCGTCTTTTGCACTTTCTGCTTGTCTCAAAGACTATCCGACAGAATGTTTTCGGAAAATGGGGGTTGGCGGAGTGGAGCGAAATCAAACCTCGTGGTATGCGAGAGAAGGCACATCTGGTTCTGAAGACTTCCGCGGAGCCTCTGCATTTCCGTGATATCGCCAGAAAGATAGATGAATACGGATTGCATGGGACGAAGAAGAAAAAGAGTCATCCGCAGACCGTACACAATGAACTCATCAAGGATCAGCGCTTTGTCTTGGTCGGACGTGGCATTTACGCTCTATCTGACTGGGGATACAAGAAGGGGACCGTTCGAGATGTCATCACCGAAATCCTCCGTGAAGCGGGGAAACCTCTGTCTCGCGATGAAGTCATCGAGCGCGTCTTCAAGATTCGTCAGGTCAAGAAATCCACGGTAGTCATCAATCTCAATACGTATTTCGCCCGGGCGGGAAAAAATGTGTATACTTTGAAAAAGGACGTCTAACGGAAATTTCGGAGAACGGGTTTCGAGGGAATGTCTGAGGTGGTGCCTCCTCGGCGGAAAAGATATAAGGATCTCGAGTTAAGAGATTTCGAAAAAAATTCATATCATGGATCTTCTTGCTACCAGCTTGCTCAACGCAGTAAGCGGCTTGAATCAAGGCTTCGCCGTTTTTTTCGATGTGTGGTATTTGGTATTGCCCCCGCTCCTGTACGGGCTTTTTTTGCTTTTGTGGATGCAGCACGTCTGGGGGAAGTGGGCATCGAAGATCAAGTGGATAGTCCTGGAAATCATTCCCTCGCGCGATATCGAGAAGAGTCCTCAGCCGATGGAATCCTTCTTCGCCGGTCTGGCGGGTGCGATGACGACCCCGACATCGACCGAAGAATATATACTCGGCTATATTCCCGTTTCATTTAGTCTCGAACTGGTGAGTACGGATGGCAATGTGCACTTCTATGTCCGGACCCAGGAGCAGTTTCGGAGTCTTGTCGAGTCTCATCTCTATGCCCAGTACCCGAACATAGAGGTCATCGAAGTCGAGGATTACGTACAGAATGTCCCTCGTACGATTCCGAACAAGGAATGGGATCTCTGGGGAGCCGACTTCGAGCTTACCAAGGATGATCTCTACCCGATCAAGACATACAAATATTTCGAGGAATCCGTGACCGGAAAGATGATCGATCCGCTTTCGGGATTGATCGAGGCCATGGGAAAACTTGGTCCCGGTCAGCATGTCTGGCTCCAGTTCATCACGACGCCGATCAGTGAGAAAGCGACCCATGAGCTGCTATCCAAGACTGTCGATAAATTCTTGGGTCGGGAGAAACCGGCTGAGATAGGGATCATCAAGATGTTTTTCATGGATATCTGGGATGTCATCCGCAATCTGCCGCGCAGTCTGAACGCGAGCGAGCCGGAGTTCTATTCGTATGCGGTTGCGAAAAAGGATGAGCAGCCGCTCGAGTTCCGTCTGAGTCCGGGCGAGAAAGATGTGCTGAAGGCCCTGCAGTCGAATCTCGGCAAACAGATGTTCAAGATCCGGATGCGGATGATCTATCTCGGGAGACGTGAGAATTTTTCCAAGGCTGTCGGTGTCTCTCCGATCATCGGTGCTATCAAACAATTTTCCGATCAGAATCTCAATGGTTTCAAGCCGAACGATCTGTCGAAGACTTATGCGGAATTCGTCATGACGCATGAGCGGCTCCGGTATCGGCAGCGACGATTGTTTCGCCGGTATATCACGCGCGACGGGGATCCGGGGGATACGAAGTTTATCCTGAGCTCTGAAGAGATGGCGACGGTTTTTCATCTGCCGGATATGAGTGTCGTCGCTCCGACATTGGCGCGAGTTTCGGCCAAACGTGGCAATGCACCGACTAATCTTCCTGTTCAAGAATAAATACCTATGCAAGAGGATATCGCGTTTTTCGCCAAGACGAATTTTCGGAATCAGGAACGGGTATTCGGCATCAAGACGGATGACCGGCGCCGGCACATGTACGTGATCGGGAAGACCGGTATGGGGAAGACGAATCTTCTGGAGAATCTCGTCATTCAGGATATCCAGAAGGGGCACGGGGTCGCCTTCATTGATCCTCACGGTGATACGGCGGAGAAACTCATCAAGGCGATTCCCGCGAATCGTATCAATGATGTCATCTATTTCAACCCGTCCGATCAGGATTTCCCGATCGCCTTCAACGTGATGGAAAAAGTCGGTCCGGAATATCGCCATCTGGTCGCTTCCGGATTGGTCGGAGTTTTCAAGAAGATCTGGGCGGATTCATGGGGTCCCCGATTGGAGTACATTCTCCGGAATGCCATCATGGCCCTTCTCGAGTATCCGGGATCCACGTTGCTCGGAGTCACCCGTATCCTGGTCGATAAATCGTATCGGGAAAGAGTCGTGGAGAAGGTGACCGATCCGGTAGTGAAGAGTTTTTGGGTGGATGAGTTTTCCAAATGGAACGATCGCGTCCTGCAGGAGGTCATCTCTCCGATCCAGAACAAGGTCGGACAATTCCTTTCGAGCGCCTTGATCCGGAACATCGTCGGTCAGACGGTTTCCTCGTTCGATGTGCGCGAAGCGATGGATAATCGGAAGATTCTTATCATGAACCTTTCCAAAGGTCGTATCGGTGAGGACAACAGTGCCTTACTCGGAGCGATGATGATCACGAAGATTCAGCTGGCTGCCATGGGTCGGGTGGATATGCCCGAGGAAGAGCGTGCGGATTTCTATTTGTACGTCGATGAGTTTCAAAACTTTGCGACGGAATCTTTCGCCAATATCCTTTCCGAAGCACGGAAGTATCATCTCAATCTCGTGCTGGCGAATCAGTATGTGACCCAGATCGACGAGAAGGTCCGGGATGCGATTTTCGGGAATGCGGGGACCATCATTTCTTTCCGAGTCGGGGCGACGGATGCCGAGTTTTTGGAAAAGGAATTCGATCCGGTTTTTCTGATGAACGATATCGTCAATCTGCCGAAGTATCATATTTATCTGAAACTGATGATCGATGGTATCGCAGGAGATGCTTTCAGTGCGGTTTCACTTGCTCCGATCCAGATCGATCATACGCGTGAGAACGAGGAAAAGGTGGTCCGTGTCTCACGGGAACGGTATGCTTCGAATAAGACGGAGGTGGAGGATAAGATTCGGCGTTGGAGCGGTATGCTGACCGAAGAAGAGAAGATGGCTCTCTACAAGCAGCCGGGAGCCACTCCTCGTGGAGATGCACCGAGGATGTATGCTCCCGTATCTCCCGTATCGCGGCCCGTCCAATCGAGATCGGCAGGGGAATCATCACCGAAGCAGCCGTATCGGCCGATGGCTTCATCGGGAATGAGTTCATCTCAGAGCAGGGGAGTCTCTCGTCCTTTCTCCGGTGCACCGGCAGCATCTTCCGATAGACAACCGGCCGCGGCTATCGTCTCACCGACGGGAGCTCCTGCGTCGGAAACTGACTCTGTCGAATCATCAGTGCCTGAGACGCGGATAACCGGAAATGAAGGTATCCGGAAGAATACGTTTTCTGGAAAAGAGGAGGTGGTTTCCCAGTCGGTGACCAACAGGCGGGCGGAAATATTTTCGACACCGAAAAGCGAAGCCTCTCAGCAGCCAGCAGCAGTCGAGCGGGAAATGTTTCCGGCTTCCTGTGCCACATGCGGTGTTGCGATCAGCGTCCCTTTCAAACCGGTAGCGACACGTCCGACTTTCTGCAGAGACTGTCTGCGGGATTATCAGCGTGCGACAGCGAAAGTACGAGGGAGCATGGGAGCAAAATCTCCGGAAGGGCCCGGTCGGGTATCATCGCGTCGCCAGGAGCCCGCTGTTTCGAATGATCGAACGATGGAGAAACGGCATGCTCAGTCGGAGCGATATCTGCCGAGCGAGGCACCGATGTCGCTTTCTCAGGTACAACATATCCAGCCGAAAGCATTCAAGCCGTTGCGGAAAAAATCGGACGTGAATCTTGATGATGTCCGTTCGATGATCCATACGATGAGAAAACCGGTATCGGAAGAGGAGAAAGGAGACTAAGAGGAGGGCCTCCCTTCATCCTGCTTTCGTGAAAAACCGGAAATGACGGAGTTTGCTCCGAAAACGCGTTTTGCTGAGAGACGCGTTTTTTGGTATTCTGAGAGGTGTAAACCGTTATATCGGATTTTTGGGTATGAGTTTTCGGAAATGGCATCGTCGAGCGTATGCTTTCTGGGTTGTTCTGTCGGTTTTGGTGGCACTTTCCATGATCGTCTTTCTTTTGGCTCCGCTGGCATATTATTAGTCCTTGAGTGATACGTATGCGGACTTTTTTGATACGGATGGTTCTCGTGGGTATCTTTGGACTTGTGGTGTGGATCGGCACCGTCTCTTATCGTTTCTTCGAGCGTACGGGCATGATCAAGAGTGAAATACGGGAATTGGAGCGTGAGGCGAATCGTATCGACCAGGAGAATGCGACACTCAGGGAAAAGATCGAGTATTTTTCTTCTGCGAATTTCCGGGAACGGGAGGCGAAGGATAAGCTCGGCTTGAAGAAAGTCGATGAGCAGGTGATCATCATCAAGACTCGCTCGGACTCGGAGACGGATTTGGAGAATTCCCTTATCCCGACCATCGATACGGGTCGTGTGGCCGAATTTCATTCCCCGAACTATGTGAAGTGGTGGAGAATGATATTCGGGGAGCAGCGACCGATTTGAAACATATTCATGAACATGTATGGTGAAATTTGAGAAAAAGATAACACTGAAGATGGGAGTGATCGCTTTGGCGGGTCTCGCGGTGCTTCTGGTTGTCGTCACCTGTCTGATCGGGTACTTTTTCCCGGCAGGGAACCGATTGGGTGATACCGTGCGAGGGGTGATGCCGCTTCCTCTGGTGATAGACGGGTATAGCGATCTGATAACGACAAAGAAGTTGACCGAAAATATACGTTCGGTCAGGCGTTTTTATGAGAATCAGGATTTTTCCCGATATGGTCTTCGGGTTGATTTCTCGACGGAAGACGGAAAGAAGCGACTCTTGGTTCGAGAGAAGGATGTCCTGAACAAGATGCATGAAGATATCGTCATTATGAAGCTGGCCCATGAACAGGGAATCGTGGTGACGAGAGAGGCGGCGCACGACGGTGTCCGGCGGAAACTCGAAGAATATGGTGGTACCGAGGAAAACGTGGAATCGAGTCTTCAGCGTCTATACGGGTGGACGATGCGTGATTTTGAGGAGAAGGTGGTTTTGCCGGATCTCTATAAAGAACGCCTGATTGAAAAATACGATAAGAATACGGAGTATAAAGCTCAGGCGGAGAAGCGGATTCAGGAGGCTTCTAAGGCTTTGGGTTCCGGAGTTTCTTTCGATGAAGCTGTCATGCGATATTCCGAGGGAAGGACGAAATCCGAAGGTGGGGAACTTGGGTGGTTCCTCCTGAAGAATCTTTCTAAGGCTCTTCAGGCTCCTGTCGCGAAACAGAAAGTGGGCGTCGCCGGTGACGTACTCGAAAGTGAAATCGGATTCCATATCATTATCGTCGAGGAAACCAGACAGGAGGGGAGTCAGACGCTATATCGATTGAAACAGATATTCGTGAAAAAGAAGACGGCAGCCGATTGGCTCGTGGAACGGATGCGGGCGTCTCCGCCGATCGTCCTCTCCCGTGAGTATATCTGGGATACTGAGAATGCGCAGATCGGATTTCGGCGCGAGGAGATGAAACAGTTTGAACGGAAACTGCTCGAAGAGACTCGCGATGGGCTGCCTGCCGCCCAATAGACAGACTTCCGGCCGGCTTCATATAAATCGTCTTTAAAAAAAATATCTATGGAACAGGATATTGAAAACTTGAACTCTCATCTTTCGACAGGGAACTCCGATTCGAGGGCCGATAGAGTGATCGATTGGGAGGGCCGGAAGAGAGAAGGATTGAAATTTTTCGTTCTTTTGGTGGCTGCGTCGGTATTCGGATTCATCGGTGGGGCCATGGCGCCATCATTCGGTAAGATGCTGCAGGAGCAGTCGAAAATTTTTTCACGAGGGCCTGAAAGCGGGAAGGAACCGATGGAAAAAGAAGTTCGGCCTGGGCGTCAGGACGCTGATTCTGCGGATGATCGGACGATCGTGAACCTTGTGGAGCGGAATGCGACTGGCGTGGTGAGCATCGTCATCTCAAAGGACGTGCCGAAGGTGAGGAGTTTCTTTCAGAATCCGTTCTTTTTCGATCCATTCGATATGCGTGGCCAGGAGAGTCGGGGTTCCGGGTCGACCCAGAAGCAGCAGATAGGAAGCGGTTCGGGTTTTCTGGTTTCGCAGGACGGTCTCGTCGTCACGAACAAGCATGTCGTTTCGGATACGGATGCCGAATACACGGTCATTACGAGTGATGGAGAGGAGCATTCTGCCAAGGTATTGGCACGGGACCCGATGCATGACATCGCCGTTTTGAAGATAGATGGGGATGACTTCCCTTCGCTCGATCTCGGTGATTCCGATCAGGTGAAAGTAGGCCAGACGGTGATCGCGATCGGCAATCCTCTCGGGGAATTCGCGAACTCGGTCACTCGCGGTATCATTTCCGGCGTGAAGCGTGAAGTATCCGCCGGTTCCGGATTCGGCCAATCCGAGCAGCTTTCGGATATTTTCCAGACGGATGCAGCTATCAATCCGGGGAATTCGGGTGGACCGCTTTTCAATCTGTCCGGCGAGGTGGTCGGAGTGAATGTCGCGATGGCGCAGGGGGCTGAGAATATCGCTTTCGCGCTTCCGATCAATCAGGTCAAGCGGATCGTGGAACAGGTGCAGAAAACCGGAAAGATCTCGACGCCATATATCGGCGTACGCTATCTCATTTTGAATGAGGCGATCGCCAAGGAAAACAATCTGCCACTTGATCACGGGGCATTGGTGATTCGAGGTGAAAAAATGACCGATTTCGCCGTGATTCCCGGTTCACCGGCTGATAAGGCAGGTATCGCGGAGAACGACATTCTTCTATCGATAGATGGGAAGAAAATTGATGAGAAGCATCAGTTGGCGAATCTCATTTCCGAAAAGAACGTGGGTGATGAGGTGACGCTCGAGGTGTGGCATAAAGGTGAAACGAAGAAAGTGAAGGTGCGGTTGGAGGAGCGGAAATAGTCGTCTTGTGACCAGGAAGCACGGCGTTGCCTCGCTCGCCAAAACGACGAAGGGACACAGTAGCTATACGGAATTCGCTGCCGAAGGCGTCCTTTTTCTTCATGCTCTTCCCGAAGTGGAGAAAATCGCTCCATCGGTAATCCGTGTCCAGTCCGGCAGACGGAGCGGGCATCGGTCGTTGCGGGTCAATCGAATCGAAAATGGCGGACTTGAACTCAAATTCAGTTCCGGCGGAACGCAGACGATATACCTGCTGACGACTGATCGCGATATCGTTATTCAGAGTCTTCGCGAATGGTCATCCGGAAAAGGGAACTGCCTTTTCCATGTCGCGGACAGCGATCGGTAACGAATAAAGTTCGAATCCAGCCGCCGGAGCACTGAAATTTGAGGCTTGTTTGAGACTCATTTTTTGTTAACCTGAGTATAGGTTAGAACCTGATACAATGGAAATATGAAAACCACCACTGACCACATGTCATTCATTTTGAAGCCATCCACTTTGGAGAATAGTGGAGTGGGTGTTTTTGCCTTGCATGACATTGCCAAGGGAACATCTATGGAGCTTTTTACTGAGAACTTTCAAGAAGAGTTGAAAAAGCCTGAAGAAGTTCCGAAAGAACTTCAGGGATACTGTCTTGACCAACCAGGCGGGATGCTGCTTTGCCCGAAACGTTTTAATGAAATGCCTATCGGAAATTACCTCAATCATTCTGAGAAGGCAAACCTCCGCTGGGAAGAAGGAAAAGGTTACTTCGCTCTTCGTGATATTAAAGCAGGAGAAGAACTCTTTGCAGACTATAAAGAACTTGGAGAACCTAAGGAAGCTTGGGATGCTTACTACATAAAGCCTTAGTCACTCTTAGATGGTATTGAAGTCAGGGATATACAAGTATTCTTGCCCTTGTATCAGGGTTCTAACGTCCCTCCACGGGCGGGTAAACCTTCACGATGCGGAGCTAAGAAGCGAGGCTGTAACAAGCCTTGTTTTTTGTTGCCCAAGACAGGATTCGAATCAAGTATTGACTGTCGCCTGTAATTTTGAGAAACTAATTTTTCGCAGTTGTTTCCCAATTTATAATGACTGCAGTTTTCAGTGTTGTGCTGCATACTTTGGTGTAGCTCTGATCCAGACAAGCTTCGCGTGTATAAAAAAATTGTACGTGCCAAGCTTGTCTGAATCATCTGACAAGTCGTCACGGTAAACGGACTTACCACCAAGGAGAGCGAAGATGATGTTTGCTGGTAAGGCTATTAGCCCCGAACAACTGGGGGAACTGGTCAAGCGGTTTGTTACCAACCTTTCAACAAGGAGTCATGCAGAAGCCTGCTTCATGCACGAGCACAACATCGATTGGCACATCAAAGAGCTTCTCGACGAACAGGGTGGCTTTGCCTGCGATTGGGTAGAAAGTAATCTTGGCTACCCCGCGGCCTACAAGGGTCTCCTACCGATCGAAGAGCAAGTGCACCTGATTGCTGATC
>JAYRFE010000045.1:0-6736 GCA_041908545.1 Candidatus Moraniibacteriota bacterium | reverse complement strand
GTGAAATTCAAATCAGAAAGACGGACGGCCGCTTGAAAAGCATCCAGCATGGTATTTCCATACACCAGGAACATGGTCGACCGGTCGAGGGATTCGGATTTCTCCTCGATCATTTCAAGGGGAACATTGATGGCATTCCTGACGTGGGCGAATGAAAATTCTCGGGGACTGCGTACATCGAGAAAAACGAATCGAGTCGCGGCAGTCGCTTCAGAAACGTAAGTATTCGCTTCCGCGGCCGTAAAATAGGTCACTTTGGAACGGTCGATGAAAGATTCCGGATCGCCGAATGAAATGAAGGGGTAGTGTTCTTTCTTAAGTCCCACCACGCCCTCGGTTACGAAAAAATGGACGACATTCTGTTTTTTTAGGATCTCATGCACTTTCTGAAGCGATGCGGACTGATCAAGAGAGAACACGACGACGTATGGACCTGGTTTTTTCGTGACATACGTGGGTAATTTTTCTTCCGGAACGTACTCGGAATGGGGAACATGTGACACATCGAATGCCTCTCGAGTCCTGATATCAAGAAACCGAAGATCCTTCCCTTGTCCAAGTGCGAGCCAGATGTCCTGAACGGAAATGAAGGGAAGCTCTTCCGTATCGGATGATTCCGAAAGTCCGGTCTTCTGATTCGATGGGGCGGTACCCGATGAATCGGACGAGATATCCTGGAAGAAAGGCTTCAGGAAGATAAAAGCGCCGATACAGAAAATGGCGAGCGTCCCAAGGAAGAGTACTGCGCTTTCCCGACGACGGTCACGTAATCCTGAATAAGGTCTCATATGTTTTTTTATTGCAGAATGCTTCCGATGAAATCCCGGTAGCCGCGGACGAACGTGCGTATATCGACGCGCTCCTTGCCTTCGAGTTGAACCTCTTCGAGGAGCAGAATTCCCGTTCCAGTCTGTACGCCGATGGATTCACCGATTTCAAAAACTTCTCCTGGGACATGTCTGATCTGGGGAGATTGTTTGATATGGGAAAGTGAGATCAGTTTCAGTCGTTGCATCAATCCGTTCCGTTTCCAAAAAGTGAAGATTCCCGGCCACGGAGTGAGTGCCCGATAACGGTTGTAGAGATCCTGCGAATCTTCATTCCAAAAAATACGGCCGTCTTCCCGGTCGATAAGTTGACACAGAGTCGCTTCCGAAGAATCCTGTTTCTTCGGAACGATTTTCTTTTCGATGAACGGAGCCAGCGTATGAGGGAGAAGTTCGGCGCCGATGGCCGACAATCGGACCTCAAGTTCCGGTCGGGTTTCATCCGGACCGATATCTGTCCTTTCGGAAGCGATCATATCTCCGGTATCCACGCCTTCGTCCATGAGCATAAGCGTAATACCGGTTTCGGTTTCTCCGGAAAGCAGGACATTGTGTATCGGCGAAGCACCGCGCCATTTCGGGAGCAGTGAGGCATGGACATTCAGACAACCGAAACCCGGAAGCGAAAGAATGTTCCGAGGAAGGATTTTCCCGTACGCAGCAACGACAATCAAGTCCGGTTTCCAGGATTTGAGGACCGAATACGCCTCTTCATCGAGTTTTCCCGGTTGCAAAATGGGGAGCTGATGCTCAAGGGCAACCTGTTTTGTCTGGCTCGGTTGAAGTTCTTGCGTACGTCCGATCGGTTTGTCCGGCTGAGTGACGACACCGACCACCTGATAGTGATGGTCGAGGAGGCTTCGGAGTATAGTCGCGGAAAACTGCGGTGTTCCCATGAATACGATACGTATTTTCGGGACCTTTTCCTGTATATGAATCTCGACAGGAGCACTTTCGTTATTCGATGATTCGTCCATAGATTTTCCCTTGCTTACTTTTTTGTCTTTGATAGCGCTTACATATCAGTATACCATCGAGGTGATCTATCTCGTGCTGGAGCACTATCGCAAGGAGACCCTTCGCTCGGATACGTTTCGGCAATCCCTTTTCATTCCAATATTTCACCGTGATCTCCTCATGACGCTCGATAGGAAAAAACTGTCCCGGAAGACTCAGGCAGCCTTCCTCAAAAAAGATTTTCTCCTGTGAACGGCTGGTGATTTCCGGATTGACGTATTTATCGACGAGACCGTCAATCTCGACGACGCATATTCTTTGGGAGATGCCGACTTGTGGCGCGGCAAGCCCGATACCCTTTTCCTTTCGCATGATAGTCACCATTTCGTCGAGCAACGGACGGATTTGGTCGGAAAAAGGCAAATCCACCGGAGGAGCTTTCCGGTTCAGGACATCAGTATCAGCTCCCGTTACGAGAGTCAGTGTTTTCATACGTGAATCGACAGCGGATCTCGGTCGACAAAGGTATCCTTGGGCAGAGTCGAGAGCCATTCGGTAAGCGAGGGTGGGAGAACGTCATCTTTGACCCGAAAAAGGATACGCGCCGTATATTTCCCCCTGAAATGACGCTCAGGCGCCTGTTGTATGAAAATACGCCATTTTTCACTTTTTGGCAATGCCCGAAGGCTTTTTTCAAGCTTTTCTACGGTCTTATTCGCCTGCGCTTGCGTATCACGGGAAATTTCAAGAGCAATCAGTCTGGAAAAAGGTGGATACGCAAGGAGTTCGCGGTCTTCTCGAAGTATCCGTTCAATCTCCTCATACGGTTCAGTCGCAAGCTTTTTGAGGAAAATATTTTCCGGCTGGAAGGTCTCAAGGAATACCGTTCCATCCGATCCAGCCAACAGTCGTGCCCGAAAAACACGGAGCGCAAAGCGTTCATCGGTACGAAAATCACTCCAGGCAAGCATCGAATCGGCATCGATAAAGACGACGGTCCGGACACTTTCATCGTTCAGCACATTGAGAAGGGAGGGGACGCCGATGATGATGTCGGCCGAATCGGTGATTCGGTGTTCGATCAAATCAGATCGAGCAGTCTTTTTTTCCAGCGTATTTTTATCGACTCGTCGGACCCGAGCAAAAGGGAAGAGTCTCCTCGCTTCTCTTTCGATCCGCTCCGTACCGAAACCGATCTGTTTGAATCCGAGATGTCCGCATTCGAAGCAGCTCGGAAAAAGCGGTGTCTCATAGGGACATGCGGAACAATGAAAGGACCCCGATTTGTCCGGATGAAGCATAGCCTGGCATTTCGGGCACCGGAGAATCTTCTTGCAGTTTTCGCATACCGTAATTTTCGAATAACCGGATTGGTTTACGATGAGAAAAATTTTCTCTTTTTTCGAAAGGGCGCGGCCGATATGTTCTCGGGATTCGACGGAAAGAGGGGAGTAATTTTTTCGATAACGCTCGAGCCGGAGATTGACGATATTAAGTGGGGCAAGGGGAAGGGAAGATACGAGATCGGTATGGACAAGCCGGGAAGCGGTCCGGTCATGTGTCTGAGCCGTGTCGAGAAAGGAAGAAAGAAGAACGGTCCGGGATCGGAACAGGTCCGACAACATCGGTACGACACGTCGAGCGTCATACCGGGGACTCATGTCCCATTGCTTGTAGGCATCATCATCGGCATCGACCATGATGATCATGCCGAGGTTTGCAAAGGGAGAAAAAAGTGCTTGACGAGTTCCGACGAAAACGGTTCCTGGAATACGGGCTTGGTCCCAGGCGGCCAAGAAACTCTTTCGGGTCAAGGCACTCGTCAGAAGAGTATGCTTGATGCCGGATATCGTTAGAGCGGATGAAAGCAGTTCCGCACCGAGTATTTCCGGAACGAGGACCAGTATCGATCGCCGAAGTTCCGCTCTCTTCCGATATTCATCGATAAGGAGGGCGATCGCCGAGGTCTTATCCTTCGGATGCAGGGTCAGCGCCGCTCGCATGCCCTCTCCGAAGAGAGATGGGAGTATCTTTTTGATTTCAGGGGAACCGAGAGAAGGGGACGGTTCCGCATCCGGATACGGGGCTGTTTCGTGAGATCGGAAGAGTCTTTTTCCATCGGGAAGAAAATGGATCAACGTCTTGCCGAGCGGCGTGAAGTATTCAGCACTTATCATCCGAGCAAGTCTGATCTGCTCTTCAGTCAAGCCATCTCGCAGCAGAACGGAAGAGATTTCCTTGATCCACGAAGCGGGTCGGTTTTTGGATGGCACGCATGCGCATACGACCCCGCGTAGCTCCTGTTTTCCGAAGGATATGGAGACGACTGCTCCGACCGGGATTTCGACTCGGGAGCAATAGGAAAAGAGAGGGGAGCGCCTAAGTGGGAGTATCGAGAGCGGTGCCACTTCGATGCGATAAAAATGGGAATCTGTGGGCATAGCATATTTTCGAAATCTCATACCTTATTGTATCAAGTTTCGCCTTCCCTGTATGTCCTGAATGAATTCTCGGATATAAGCTTGCCGTTTTGGCTTTTTTAAGCTACGATTGATCTATTCATATGCTTCAAAGAAGACTGTTTGTCGGAATTCCGCTCTCTTCCGCCCTGGCGTCCCGATTGACGCGAGAGATGTCTTCGTGGCCGGAAGAAGCCTTCCTGAAGACCGTGAAAGAGAATCTGCACGTGACCCTGTTTTTTCTCGGTTTCGTACCCGAATCGATGGTCCCGGAAATCTGCGAGAAAGTGCGTCGATTGTGTGAAACGGAAGATTCGTTTGAAATCGCTTTTTCAGGGATCCGATTCCTGCCGACTATCGAGGATCCGAAAATGGTCTGGTTGTCCGGTGAACCGAGCGATGCCCTTCGCGATCTGACGACTGCGATCAAGCGGGAACTTTCTTTCAGTATCCTTTCCGATCCGAAAACCTATCGTCCGCACATCACCCTTGCTCGCATCAAGAAATCCGCCTTTCGGAAACTCGATTCCAAACCGGATATCGAGAAGAAACTGCACCTTGTCGAACCGGTAGAGACGATCGTCGTGTACGAAAGCGTGGTCGAAGACGGGGAACGGAGATATAGCCCGCTCGAATCTGTTCCGCTCGCTTCGTGCTGATCTGACTTTTCCGTAACACCATAATCCGAACTCAGAAAACCTCATGCAGATTTTCGGTATCGCCCTTGATGATCTTTCCCGTGGAACAGCCCTGGCACGTTGTAAGGCGTGGCTCGACGGCGACGGTTTTCATCGGATCACGACGGTCAATCCGGAATTCCTTCTGCGAGCACGAGAAGATATCTTATTCGCTCAGAATCTTCGCTCGGCAGATCTTCGTTTAGTCGACGGTTTCGGCATCGTCATCGTCGGCTGGTTGCGCGGAAAAAAAATACATCGCTGTCCGGGAGCCGACCTGATGGAATCACTTCTCGTTTACGCTGAGAGAAAAAGTTACCCGGTTTTCTTCGCTGTCCGTCAGGATGGACTCTCTTCCTCTGAGGAAGTCAGGCAGGCGCTCAAGAAAAAGTATCCGGCTCTCATCATGGACGGATCCGTGGTCGACGGGCGAAATCGGGCATCGGCTTGGAATGACGTACGCCGGCAGACCCGGGTTTCGCGCGCGAAAATCGTCTTCTCCAATTTCGGCGCACCTGAACAGGAATACTTCGTCGAGAGCCTGCGGGAAGATCCGGGGGATGTGCGTTTGGCGATAGGAATCGGAGGGGGTCTCGACTATCTTACTGGGAAGATTCCCCGAGCTCCGCGATGCATGCGCGCGATGGGTCTCGAATGGTTCTGGCGACTCATGCGACAGCCGAAACGTGTCAAGAGAATCTGGCGTGCAACAGTCGTGTTTCTTCTGAGAAGTATTCTGGACAAATGAAAAGGGCAACCAGTGAGGGTTGCCCTTGTGTTACGCTCTGATCGCCTCTTTTTTAGGCTTCGGAAGCATTGCTTCCCAGGGTTCTGGAGCGCGAGGTGCCGCGCGAGCCTCTCTCCCTGCGCTAGGTGGTATGCCTAGCCGCTTCATCTATTCATAGCCACTCCTTTATCAAAAAGAATCGAAAATACATTATACTCCTAAAAATTCATATTGTCAATACTTGATTTATGGCGTTAAAAAGGGGATAATGCAAAAGCTTTCGACCATTTTTCCGTTTTCAAGAACCCCTATGCGCACCCATGTCCGCACCCGTTTCGCCCCATCTCCGACCGGTTTCCTACACGTCGGGGGGCTACGCACCGCTCTCTACAGCTTTCTGTTTGCCAAAAATCAGGGGGGTGACTTCGTATTGCGCATCGAAGACACCGATCAGAAACGTTTGGTGCCGGGTGCTATTGAAAGCCTGATTTCGACACTCGAGACTGTCGGTCTTTCCTGCGATGAGGGTTTCGGACTCCGCAATGGAACGTGTGAACAGCACGGGAACCATGGACCATATATCCAGTCCGAACGCTTAGGTCTCTACCAGGGGTATGCGAATGAACTCGTAGAGAGAAAGCTCGCTTATCACTGTTTCTGTTCCTCCGAACGATTGGCAGAAATGCGCGAGATTCAGATCGCGGCCAAACGAGCTCCTCGATATGATCGCCACTGTCTTTCCCTGAAACCATCGGAAGTCGAAGCAAGAAAGTCAGCCGGCGAAGCATCGGTAATCCGTTTCCGCATTCCGGATGACCGGGATATCGAGTTCGGCGACCTTATCCGAGGAACGGTAAAATTCCACACACGGGACATGGACGACCAGGTCATCATCAAATCGGACGGTTTCCCGACATATCACCTGGCCGTCGTGGTGGACGATCATCTCATGGAAATCACGCATGTCATCCGCGGGGAGGAATGGCTTTCTTCGACCCCGAAACACATACTGATCTACGAAGCGCTCGGATGGCAGCCGACCGCATTCGGACACCTGCCGCTCCTCCTGAATCCAGACAAATCGAAACT
>JAYRFE010000044.1:0-4796 GCA_041908545.1 Candidatus Moraniibacteriota bacterium | reverse complement strand
TCGAAGTCGATTTCTTCATTGATGGTGGCGATGATGCCATTCTTCATGAGCTCGGTGATGACGGCGGATACCGGGACACGAAGCAATTCCGACAGTTTTTTGACACTGACGGTTTCCGCGATGGCAACGACTTTTTTCGGTTCCGGTTCACTCATAGGGTCTGATTCAGAGGGATAAGATTTACGAGGAGATGACTTTTGCGGAGGCTGCTTTCAAGATGACATTTTTTTCTTCTTCGGTAAACGGGAACCCGGCATCTTTTCCTTTCTGAACCGGTTTCGCGTAGACGCGTGTTCCTTCCCGTGTGTGCAGGGACGAAATGATCACACCCGAATCGTCTCCGTCCAGGAGGGCGACGCTGAAGCTCTGGTTGCTTCCGACTTCCTTGAAGGGGTTGAAGCGCAGGACAGCGTGCTTGTGAAGGCTCTTGAGGCCGAGTGTCCGAAGTTTTTCGAGGGCATCGAAAAGTTCCTGAATTTCCTGATCGAGTTCCCGTGTCCGTCCGAGTTGTTCCGTAAGGACTGCCTCGAGCGTTTTCGCGTTTTTTCCGGAAAAAAAGAGCGCGAGTTTCTTTTCCAGGTTGCGTTGTTTGAGGAAGAGAAAGAGCGCCAGAAAAAAGGTGGAGCCGGCCAGAATGGCACTCCCCACAGTGAGTATTCCGGAGAGCGAATTGATTTGAAACATGATGAAATACGCTTAGCCGACTTGCCTGAAATGGTATCATGATTTTTTCCTTCTGTAAAGGGAAAAATGTTGGAAAGTTTGATCGGAACGGCTATGATACAGAGGTATCTTTTGAAGGGTATCCTTATGGACGTGCGCGGAATGCTGTGGCAGTGGCGGAGAGAGCAGGCGGAACAGGAGGGCGTGGAAGTATTCCGCGTCCTGCCGAATGCGGTCTTGGAAGCGCTTTTGGCTGCCGAACCGCGGACGAAGGAAGAATTGCTTGCGATCAAGGGGATCAAGGAGGCGAAGTATCGGAAATACGGGAAAGCGATACTCGGGATACTTGCCGCTTCCTCTGACCGGAAACTTCCGACTGAACAGACAGAACCATTGATGCGGTTTCCGAAAATCGATGACGAAAATTTCCTGTTTCCGAAGGGAGAAGCGGTGATTGTTGAGGAAAAGCCGCTCTCGGTGAGCCAGTTCCTTGACGGACTCAATGTCGAGTTGTCGGGTATGGCGGCTCGGGTGCGAGGGGAAGTCTCCAGTCTCGATGAACGGGAACGGGTCGTGTACTTCACCCTGAAGGACAGCGAGGATGGCAGCACGTTGAATTGTCTCATATTCCGTTCGGCGTATCAGCTTTCCGGTGTGCGTCTGGCGGCCGGGGACGAGGTCGTCGTAGAAGGGTCGCCGGATATCTATAAGCCGAGCGGAAGACTGTCTCTCAAGGTCGGATATCTGGAGCTGGCCGGTGAAGGAGCGCTCAAGAAGGCATATGATGAACTTTTGGGGAAGCTTACGACGGAAGGACTTCTGGCTCCCGAGCGTAAACGGACACTCCCTGCCTTTCCGTCACGCGTGGCGCTTATCACGTCAGAACAGGGGGCGGCGATCGGGGATTTTACGATGAATCTCGGACAGCTGGGCCTTCGGGTGGATTTTTATCCGGCGAGCGTGGAGGGGAATCGGGCGGTGGGAGATATCCTCGAAGCGTTGAGATTCTTCACCGCACGAGCGACACAGTATGATCTTCTCGTGATGATCCGCGGTGGTGGAAGCCTTGAGAGTCTGCAGGCTTTCAACAATGAGACGTTGGTCCGGGCGGTCGCAGAGTGCCCGATCCCGACACTTCTCGGTATCGGGCACGAGAAAGATGTGACGCTCGCCGCACTGGTGGCCGACCTGATGGTCTCGACACCGACGGCGACGGCTCGGACTATACGCGAGCCATTCGAACGTGCGCGTCAGACGGTTTCATACGCGGAGAGGTGGCTTCTGGAGCGTTTCGAACGCGCGCTGATCCATGAGCGAGCACGTATCGACCAGGGAGAGCGGGCTCTTTCCTTCGTGTTTCCGAAGCTCGAGGAGCGGTTTATACGCGCCGAAGAGGGTTTGATTCGGGCTTTTGAACGGATTTCATTCATCCTACGGGATACGGAGGCGCGACTGGCTGAAATTCCGGAACGGATTTTCGGGGGGTATCGGCGTATGTATGCGGTATTTTTACAGGCTCTCTCGGGTGTTGAGGAAAAATTGCGGGAGTATGATCCGGAGCGCGCACTGGCACTCGGATACGGACTCATCCGTTCGCAAGGGAAACTCGTTCAGAGTATCGCGGAAGTGAAAACAGGCAGTCGGATAGCGGTGCAGATACGGGACGGAACCCTGGAGGCGGAAGTGAAGCATATATCCCCTAAGTGAATTATGAATATGAAAAAAGAATCGTTGTCGGAATCGCTCAAGAAGCTTGAGGCTATCACGGAGTGGTTTGAACGGCAGGAAACCGTCGATGTGGAGGCCGCGCTCGAGAAAGTGAAAGAAGGAGTTGTCCTCATTCGGGAGAGCAAAACGCGTCTCAGGGAGGTTGAGAATGAATTCGAAATCGTCAAAAAAAGCCTTGGAAAAGGGGATTTGTAGGGTATTGACAGATATCGAGAGGTATGCTAGCATGTCTTTTACAGTTCTTTACAGATGCAACAGATGCAAAAGTGTCGACGAAGGTATTTCTTTTCGGATGGGCGCCAAGTATTGTTTCGTGGGAGAAATCCAGCGAAAAAATACTCTGCGCCCGCTCGAAGAGATGATGCCGATGGATTCTGTCCGCTGGTACTCGTTTTGCAGGGTGGGCTGTAGTTTCCTATCAACCCTCCTGAAGGAGACCGTACCATGAAGAAGACCCGTCCCGCCACTGCCGGCCCGAACGTCGCCATCAATGTGGATATCTTGAAGACCTCGATCGACGACAACACCTTCAACGACCTGCGTCGTCTCGGCAGCGCCGCTGCAGCGCCAGGCTGAACGGTCGCCGGCCGGGCCCGTCCCGCTGCCAATCCAGGCACGTGAAGGGCACGTGAATCTGGTTTTGGCTGCGGGCGGATCGCCCTCAGTAGTTCGGCCACCCACCTCGTGTCTCCCGTCTGCGCTCACGATGCGCTATCGGGATCGGGGTCTGGCCCGCATCGCGCGGCCATAAGAGTCCCGCACCTCCGTTGAGGGAGCGGGTCCAGGCGCGACACCGTCGTGCCATTACAATACCCCCGCTAGAGCAACCCTCTTCCACGAAGAGAACTCTAGCGGGTTTTTATTTTTCCCTTCGTCTCCTCATGATATACTGTGAAGAGCAACGCGAAACCAATACCAAAATACCTTCAGTATGAAACATTTTTCCGGGGATATTTCCATCGTGCTCGGGGGAGCGGCCGGGCAAGGAATTCAGACGGTCGAGGCGATGCTCGTATCGGTTTTGAAAGCCGAAGGGTATCGCATTTTTGCGTCCAAGGAGTATATGTCACGCATTCGGGGTGGATCGAATTCGACGGAAATCCGTATCGGTCGGCGGGAGCCGCGGGCGTACGTGCATCGTATTGATTTTCTCTTGGCACTTGATAAGGCGGTGGTCGAACACCTTGCTTCGCGTATCGGCAAGCATACGATCATACTCGGGGAGCAGGAAAAGATCGGTCGTCAGGATATCCACGTCATCGATGTCCCTTTCACCCGGTTGTCAGCCGAGCTTGGTAATCCGGTTTTCGCCTCGACGATCGCGGTGGGGGCGGTGCTCGGGATGCTCGGAGCCGAACGCGGACCGTTCGAGGAATATTTGCGGTCCCATTTCGCGCGGAAGGGTGACGAAGTCGTCACGAAAAACCTTGAGGCAGCAGCGAAAGGAATGGATCTTGGTAAGCATATCGCCTTCATGGAAGGATTTGAGGTGACTCTGAAAAAAGACGAATCCGTTTGCGGCGAGCTTCTTTTGGATGGCAATACCGCGCTCGGTCTCGGGGCGCTTGCCGCCGGTTGTAATTTCATTTCTTCGTATCCGATGTCACCCGGTACGGGGGTCCTGACTTTTTTGGCGGGAAAGGGACGGGAATTCGGAGTGGTAATCGATCAGGCGGAAGATGAGATCGCCGCGATCAATATGGCGATCGGAGCCTGGTATGCCGGGGCACGGGCTTTGGTCACGACTTCAGGCGGTGGTTTCGCACTCATGTGCGAAGGAGTCAGTCTTTCAGGGATGATTGAAACACCAGTGGTAGTTCATATCGGTCAGCGACCTGGACCGGCAACTGGACTTCCGACACGCACCGAGCAAGCGGATCTCAATCTCGTACTCTACGCCGGGCACGGTGAATTTCCGCGCGCGATCTTTGCGCCAGGAACACCGGAGCAGTCTTTTCATGCGATGCAGCAGGCATTCGAGACGGCGGACCGATTCCAGGTACCAGTGTTCGTTCTTTCCGATCAGTATTCGTTGGATGCACTCTCCACGGTTCCTCGGGAACGATTGGAGCTCCTGCCCGTGACGAATCATGTCGTGGAAACGGGGACGGACTATCGGCGTTATGCTGTGACCGAGGACGGTGTCTCGCCGCGCGGTGTGCCGGGGTATGGAACCGGACTTGTCGGAGTTGATAGCGATGAGCATGATGAGGCGGCGCATATCACCGAGAGCGCTTCGGTGCGGGTGGCGATGCACGAGAAACGATTACGGAAACTCGATCTTCTGAAAGAAAATGCTCTTTTGCCTGAGTCGATTGAGGCCGTAAAAGGAGCTAAAACATTGGTAGTGACGTGGGGCTCGAATCGGGGAGTGCTTGAGGAATCACTCGCCCATATCAAGGATC
>JAYRFE010000043.1:0-2132 GCA_041908545.1 Candidatus Moraniibacteriota bacterium | reverse complement strand
GAAAGGAGAGGGAGCAGTCGAAGGAGGGCGTTTTCCCATCCGCCGTTATTCAGTGACTGGATGATATGAATGACTTTTTTCTTTCCGATCATGCCCGATTTGATTATTTTTGGCAGTGAGGCAGCTTACTTCGTGCCGATGCAGGTGATGCCAGCTTCCGGATGTTCGAACGATCGTATGTCTCTGAGTCGTCCGTCTCCGAACCATTTCTCGATCTCTTCCTTGTAGTAGTAGTTGCTTTTCGGGGTCGCAAGGACATCGAAGGCATCGTTGAGCTTCATATTGAAAGGAAAATGGGCATAGTACGCGAAGGGGAGTTTTTGTGCGAGCGAGGCCAATCCGATTTTCGTAAGCAGATTTCCGAAGAGATTGATAAGATGGACGGCGAGTCCCGGGATATAGCAGAGTTTGAAGAGGACCGGTTTCGGTAGCTTTTTCAGGATATCCCGCAGCGGTTCGTAGAAATAAAGGGCGCGGGCGTTGTTGCGGCGGTTGTATACCCAGATAAGGAATTTTCCGCCCGATTTGAGGGTCTTCGGGAGCTTGAGAAATCCCTGCTTCGGACGTGGGAGGTGGTGGAGGACACCGATGGAGTAAGAGATATCGAAGGTGTCGAAGAAAGGCATCCGATAAATATCCGATTGGACGATGCAGACGTTTTGGATGTCTTTGGTCATCTCATAGGCGACTTCGACGGTTTCGCCGAGGTCGGAGCCGAAAGAGACTTCCGCTCCGGAAAGGGCGGCCCACTTGGTGAATCGTCCGGAGCCGCACCCGATATCGAGCATTTTTTTCCCTTTCAGGTCCGGTTCGCGGATGAAGGGAGAGAGAAAATGGAAAAAATTGTTTTTCTCGTAGGTATTTTCCTGGTAGATATATTTCCATTCGTAGGCGAAGCTCTCAGCGGTTTTTTTCTGGTGTCTCCAAAAGGCGTCGAGATCGGGAATCGCATCGATGGCTTGTCGCCACTCGTTTCGGACATGTTCCGGGAGTTGCTTTTTCCAGGCATCGAAGAAATCCTGATGTGTTTGCAGGAGATTTTCCTTGAGTTCGTGTATGAGGATGCGCGGTATCCCGTTGATGATCGGATACCAGGTGTCTTCGGTGGTGAGAAGTCCCGAAACGATGTGATCGTCTTTTTCCTCGAAGGCGGATATTTCGAATGTTTTTCTTGAAAGCGGATCGGAGAGATACCGGAGATGATGTCGTCGCATGTGTTTCTGGAAAGTTGATTAATTTTATTGGTCACTACGAGAGATGTTTGACGAAGTCGTCCGGGTCGTTGAACCTCACTCGAAATGACAGAAAATATCACATCTTGGCCATTTTACCATTATCCGAAGTATTCTTCAAACCAAAGTTCCAGGGTCAGAAGGGCCCAGATATGTGGGGAAAAGTTGATGTCGGTGGATGCGTGGGCGTGCAGGATATTCTCGATGGCGGAACGTTTGAAAAGATTCCGTTTTACGAGCTGGCCGTCGAGGAGTTTCTCTCGCGCGTAGTCTTTGAGTTCCCCTCGGAACCAGGCATCGATCGGAACGCCGAAGCCCATCTTGGGGCGGAACATGACCTCATCGGGGATGATTCCGCGGAGTGCTTCTTTGAGGATATATTTTTTGTTGTTCAGACCTTTGAGCTTGAGACTGAATGGAATCCGAGCGGAAAGTTCCAGGAATTCATGGTCTAAGAATGGCGACCGGCCTTCCAGAGCGACAGTCATAGTGGCGATATCGACCTTGGTCAAGAGGTCTTCGGGGAGATAGGTGACGAAATCCGCGTAGACTGCCTGCTCGGTCCGATTTTTCGATCCTGATTCTCGGAAGCGCGAAGCGATGATACCGTAGGTGTCTTGGCCTCGCATTTTGTCTCGGAACTCTTTCGTGTACAGCGCCGCTTTTTGTTCATTGGTAAAGTAGGCCGTGTAGGAGAGGTAGCGGCGTCGATAGTCATCGGAGAGGCTTTTGGAAAACCGGTACAGACGGTCGAAGAAGGTATTCTGGATGAATCGTGCCAGGAGTCGGGTGATGGGTACGCCGATGAGACGATTGAGCCAACCGAGGCGGTCGAGCAGTATTGAGAACTGAAAGGCGGAGTAGCGGGTGTAGCCGGCGAAATTCTCATCCCCGCCATCG
>JAYRFE010000042.1:0-6671 GCA_041908545.1 Candidatus Moraniibacteriota bacterium | reverse complement strand
TCACGCTCATGAAAAGCTTTCAGGGCACCCAGTGCCGCCGGAAACATTTCCCTTGCTTCAAGAAATTTCTCGCGCCTATCGCCTGGAATATCGAGGACGTTCACCCGATCCAAAAGCACTTTCGCCTGTTCCAATTCCGCAGTCGAATAAGCCAACGGATCTTGAGCCAATTCCAATGCCCCGAGTAAGGAAAAATGTTCCGTCGTACTCCGGGCATCATCGCGCATCACCTGCTCCGCCAATACCGATAGGGATGAACCGGCCCGGGCGATATGCCCCAACGCAAGCACGGCATTTCTCCCCGAAGCCGGCTTTGAAAGACCGGGGACGAATCGGAGCATATCCAATATATATCCCGGAAACATCCGAAGAGACCGATCGGCGACACGAAACTGCCGATCAGCCTCTTCGAATTCGACACGGGCGACACCGAAATCTTTCTCCTGAAAAGCATGCGCGGCCGAAACAGTATGCGCGTATCCCGAGTTGCTTGCCTGTAAGGCCTTCGGGATATTCCGCCAAGCCATGAACAGATATGCTGCAGACAAACCGATAATGACCAGGATACTCGCTCTGATCATCTTTCTTCGCCCCAATGCCCCGACCGATCGAAGCGGCGGCTTCGAAGCGGATACTGGCGCGAAGGATGTTCTTTGTGTCGGACGGAAGGCCGTCGCATCCCTCGGTTTCGAAGACGATATACCCGACCCCGCCCCATTCGACGCAGGCCCTCTCGACACAGGACTCGGTATTTTCGACTGTCTACGAATACTGTCCATAGGCGATTTCCAGGGAGGTGAAGGTGATTCTCCGTGTGTTCTCGGGAGAAATACAGGATCGATCTTATATCGTACGATAGACTGTCATCGTCTTTTTCGCCATGCTGAGCCAACTAAAAAGCCGGATTCTCCGATATCCTTTCCTTCGCAATGATTCCCTCACCGAAGGATAAGTGATCACTTCCCGGAGACGGGACGCGAACTGCTCAGGATTCTCAGGATCGAAATACAATGCCGCATCTCCAAGCACTTCCGGGAGCGATCCCCGATCGGATGAAAGCACGGGCAGACCATAGCCCATCGCCTCAAGCGGAGGAAGACCGAACCCTTCATAGAGAGAGGGAAAGACATAGGCTGTCCCATGCCGATAGAGCACGGAAATCTCCGCATCCGAAAGGAATCCGGTAAAGCGGAGGTTTTCAAGGGAAACGAGCCGCTTCAAACGATTATAAAAATAATCTTCCCGACCGACGAGCACGAACCGACACTCCGGAAACCGCCTCGCCATATCCGCGATGAGCTCCAGATTCTTATGCGGATAGGCATTCCCGACATACAGGAAATACGGTCGTATTATATCACGATGCGAAGCCGATCCGGTATTTCCACCGGCATATGAATCGGACAATCCGAAACGGGAAAGGAGCGCAAGAGAAGTTTCCTTATCCGTATAAAAACAGGACCGACCCGCCCCCTCGAATGTCACCCGTAATTTTCCGGAAAGGAAAGGGAACTCTTCAAGCAAATCGGACTCCGTAAACCGGGAAACGGTGATGACCGCATCGGCACGGAGACAGGCGATCCTGATCACCATACGATACACGAAGAACTTGCACCAGTACCAAAAAGTGAACCGTGTCGTGTTCCGGATCGTCGGATAGCGCAGCAGGATAAGGTCATGGATAGTGACGATAAAGCGACCCGGATAGAAAATCGGAACATTGAAGTGAGGGAAATGCATCAGATCGAGACCTGTCCGCCAAAGCTGCCATGGAAACAGGAGTTGTTCCGCGAATCCGTACCAGACATAATCCGCTCTCACTTTCGTAAAACGACTCGAAGCCGGAACATACTCATCGAAATTCTCCCGACGCAAAAATATCACGTATTCATTCTCGCGGTCCTCTTCCTCAAGCGCCTCGATAAGTCGCTCGGTATACCGACCGAGACCTTTCCCGGATGACCCGTAAAAACGTGCGTCAATACCGATTCGCATAGCAGGAGGTATAAGGGTTCTGACAGGAAAGGGCGTAGAAAGTGAGGGCGGATGCAGCCAGCATCTTGAAGATCTCCGCATCATCGAAATGGTTGATTTGTTTCGGTATCACGAGAAAGGCCGCTACCCCATCGGAAAGACGCGGCGATCGGACCACATAACATCCCTCGCACTCGAAAAAAAGTTTCTTCTGCCCGAGCATCTTTTCCGGAACGAGATCGATATAGTGTTCGTTTCCACGGGCTCCTTCCTCATAGTGATCCAGGAGTATCCGTTTCCGCGCATCCACGAAACGCAGAGACCCCGCATCGACCCGCGCAAGCTCAAGCGCCGTCTGCAGGATTTTCCGGTACCACAGATCGCAATATTGGCTGTCATTAGCTGTCCGAACCGACAGGTCGAAAAGAAGCTCTTTCACGATTTCCTGTTTCCGGTTCATGGATCCGATGTATGAATACGACTCGGAAAGGTCGCGCTGTATATTGTGCGTCGTCTTCTGCAACGAAAGCCGTTCCCGCAACAATCGAAATAGCGCCTTTTCTTTGGCGAAATAAACGAAAAATCCCGCCATGCCCAAAAGCAGGATAATCAGTCCCTCGAGTTCCTCTTCCGGCAACACGAAATGCCCCCGAGTGATCAGTAGCGGCGTCAGCACCGCCGACACGAGAAAGACAAGATAGATCCAATACATCATAGACGCTTTTCCGTATCCGAAAATGATTACGCGTCATCGGAAATTAAGAGTACTCCCGCGCCGAATCCGAACTAGAGAGAAAGACCCTTCAGATAGCTTTTCAATTTCTCGCCCACCTCCGGATGCTTGAGGCCGTAGTGGATAGTCGTCTTGAGAAAATTGAACTTGTCTCCCGTATCGAGCCACTCCCCTTCAAGCATCCGACCATAGAGCGGTCGATCCTGCTGCAGAAGGATATCGAAGGCATCGGCCAGACGGATTTCACCTGATTTCCCGCTCTCCATCGTTCCCAAAACCTCGAACACCTCACGGGTGATGATATACTTTCCGACCGCCACCGCGGTGGAAGGAGCCTCTTCCGGCTTCGGTTTCTCCACGATACCCTTCACCCGGATATTGCCGTTGTCCACCACCTCTCCGTCGATGACCCCGAACTTCGAAACCTCGGACCGCTCCACTTCCGACAAACCGATAATGGGCGCATGGAATCTGTCGTACGTCTCGATAAGCTGACGCGATGCCGGCACCACCGAATCATAGATGCAGTCACCGAAAATGATCAGCACCGCCTCGTCATCATCGACGAGATGAGCCGCCTGAAGCAGCGCATGACCGTCTCCGAGCGGAATCGGCTGACGCACATACGAGAAGCGGGCCAGTGTCGAAATCTTCTGGACGACTTCAAGCAAATCCTGCTTGTTCTTCTCGACCAGGGTTTCCTCAAGCTCATACGACACGTCGAAATGATCCTCGATAGCCCGCTTCCCGCGTCCCGTCACGAAGATGATCTCCTCGATCCCGGAGGCGACCGCCTCTTCGACCAGATACTGTACGACCGGCTTATCGACGATCGGCAACATCTCCTTGGGCTGCGCCTTGGTGGCCGGAAGGAACCGCGTCCCGAATCCGGCGACCGGAATAATAGCTTTTTTGATCTTCCAGCGTTTGGCTTCTGACATATGGATGCTTTATTACCAACGGATAAGATTTGCTGTTTCAAATATACGGCCACATACTTCGCTCCCGATTTCAATACACTGTCAGAGCGAAGGAGAAAATGCTATTTCAAAGATACTGATTTCTTAAATTCCGCATCGAATTCCCGTATCGCCTCATTGATGATCGGATGGAATTTCCCCGGTAATCCACGCTCCTTCGCGTAAACGCTCGCCGCCAGAAGAGCCTCATGCGTTCCGGTATCAAACCAGGCTCCGGTTATCGGTCTGACATCGAGTACTCCTTCCGCGAGATACCGTTTATGGATATCCACAATTTCCAATTCCCCGCGTGCGGAAGGCGAGAGACTCTTCGCTCTCTCGGAGACATTCCCATCGAAAATGTAGACTCCCGGAATCGCGAAACGGCTTTTCGGTTGTACCGGTTTTTCTTCCAAAGACAACACTCTTCCTTTCGCATCGAACTCCACCACGCCGAAGCGCTCCGGATCCGGAACCTCTTTCGCGAAAATCCGTCCACCCGATTGGAACGATCGTATTGCATCGGAAAAATCATCCTCGAAGATATTGTCCCCGAGTACGAGCGTCACCGGACCGCCATCAAGAAAATCCTCACCGAGAATGAAGGCTTCCGGCAATCCGGCTGGCCGCTTCTGGACGACGAAGGATATCCGCACATCATATTTCCGAAACATCGATCCGAGAAGATTGAGATAATCTCCCGAATTGGCCGGTGAAACGACTAAAAGGATATCCCGGATACCCGCGCTGATGAGCGTATTGAGCGGATAGAACACCATCGGCCGATCATAGACCGGCAAAAGCTGTTTCGAGGTGACAGCCGTAAGCGGCAGGAGACGCGTCCCGGTTCCGCCCGCAAGAATAATACCTTTCATAAGAAAAAATCAGTCATATGATAATTCGTTCTCCGAGAAGAGAGAAAAAGATTTTTCCTCGCGACATGTCGGAACATAAGCATCAGAAAAATCTTTTTCTCTCTCTTCTCAAAAGCGAACCAGTTCCATAAAATGACGCGTACTCCGTATTTTTTCGTCTCCAAAAAATATCCCGGATATCCAAAGCTACCGATACAACGGGAACTGTCTGCACAACTGACGGATCTCTTTTCGCAACACCGTGACCAAGCGCCCATACCCCTCATCGTCAGCCGATATCTGCAGCATACGCCCGATCGCGCGCGCAATCAACCGGGTTTCCTTTTCCTTCATCCCGCGAGTCGTGATCGCCGGCACCCCGATACGGATACCCGAGGGATCGAGCGGCCCGCGCGTGTCGTCCGGAATAACGTTCTTGTTCACCGTGATGCCGATGCTTTCCAATCGTGTCTCAGCTTCTTTGCCCGAAAGGCCATAGCTTGCCACCGTATCGACGAGCACCATATGATTCTCCGTCCCACCGAAGAGCATCCGAGCGCCCGATTTCACGAGCTCAATCTCCAATACCTTCGCATTCTTCAGAGTCTGCTTCGCGTATTTCTTGAAATCCGCCCGCAAAGCCTCGCCGAAGGCCACCGCCTTGGCCGCCACGACATGCATATGCGGTCCGCCCTGCGTTCCCGGGAATACCGCCTTATCGATCGCGGCCGCGAATGCCTGTCGACACAAAATCAACCCGCCGCGTGGTCCCCGCAGAGTCTTGTGTGTTGTCGCGGTCACCACGTCAAAATATTCAACCGGATTCGGCAGCGCCTTGCCCGCGACCAATCCGGCGATATGCGCCATGTCCATCATCGTGATCGCCCCGACTTTCTTTCCGATCGCGACGAAACGCGCGTAATCGATCTGCCGTGTATATGAAGAGAATCCGGCCAGCAACAATTTGGGTTTTTCCTGCACCGCCAACGCTTCAAGCCGGTCATAATCGATGCTGCCATCCGCTTCCGTCCCATAACGCACAAAGCGATACACCTTGGCCGGCAAAGTCACCGGATGTCCATGCGTCAGATGCCCCCCATGCGAAAGGTCCATACCGAGCACCGTGTCGCCCGGCTGCAGCAGCGCGGCGTACACCGCCAGATTGGCCTGCGCTCCCGAATGCGGCTGCACATTGGCATGCTCCGCTCCGAACAATTTCTTCGCGCGCGTGATCGCCAAGGTCTCAATGGTATCGGTAAACTCCTGTCCACCATAATAACGCTTGCCCGGATACCCTTCCGAATACTTGTTCGTGAGTACCGTCCCGAGTGTCTCAAGTACGGCTTTTGAGACATAGTTCTCTGAGGCGATCATTTCGAGTCCCTCTTCCTGACGCTTCTCCTCACCCATCACGGCCGCGTATACCGCAGCATCCTCTGCTTGCAACACTGCATGTTTCATAAGAAATAGCCTTATCGATACTCACATCCTAGCAAGAATCCTTCACCCCTGCACTATTGACTTTCTTAGTTAAAAAGAGTATAATTCTAGGTTCGTACTCAGAATACGAATGCAAGAAAATGGAAAGTTGGCATATCCAAAAGATCTTTGACAAAAACGCCCAGACCGGAGGGATTGATCCGGAATACGAAAGGAAACATACCATGTCACCAGGAATATCTTTGTACGTCTACTTCGTAGGGCCACTTTTGGCATTCATCGGGATTTTTCTTTGGACTGTGAACGATTTGTTTCGGCCAAAGGCGAAAAGGAGTTACAGAACAAACGTGGTAATCGCCGCGATGGCAAGCGTGGGGGTAATCCTCACCTACTCGCTTAACTCAAACGACTCACACATCACATCCTCATTCACCCAAGCCAACACGGCCGTGCTGGCGACGGTCAAGAAGGGTGACCTCGTCCTCTGTACCGACCCGGCGTCCGGCCGAGTGATGCAAGCGATGTTGGTGCGGTCCGTCATTTCGGATGCCCACACTACCTACAACAAGATCCACGGACACTTCCTGGATCAAGAGGTATTCCGGGAGACGAATACCAGAATCTACCCCTCCTACTTCAACGGGTGTCAAGTCGAAGTCCTCAGTGATGATGGACTCGGCAGCGTCGATCAAAAAATCGGAAAAATCATCC
>JAYRFE010000041.1:0-1784 GCA_041908545.1 Candidatus Moraniibacteriota bacterium | reverse complement strand
TAAGACCGGGACGCTCACTTTGGGTGAACCGGAACTGAAGCGCATCGAAGTTCTGGATGGATTCTACACCGAGAAACAGGTCCTCGGTATCGCGGCATCGCTCGAATGGAGCTCTCTTCATCCGATCGCGAAAACGCTCGTCAAGGAGAATGCCGAACGCGGAGGAGTATCCGTGGTCGTCGAGGATTTCGAGGAAAAGCTCGGCGAGGGTATTTCCGGAACGATCGATGGGAAACGATATCGTATCGGAAAAGGGATGACGTCGGGTTCCGAAAGCGGAATCGTCTCCGAATTGATGTGCGGAGAGGGCTTGATCGCTCGATTCCATTTCGATGATACGCTTAAGGAGGATGTCGATGAATTGTTCGGATATTTCCGGACACGGGGATATTCGCTTGGTATTCTGACCGGGGATAAGCGCGTCAACGCGCATCGGATTTTTGGTCGATTCGCCATTCCGATATACGCGGAATGCTCGCCGGACAAGAAATCCGCCTTGGTCACCCGCGAACAGGGAGTAGGGAAATTGGTCGGTATGGTGGGTGACGGGATGAACGATGCTCCGGCGCTCGCCCTGGCTGATGTCGGCATCGTCTTCTCCGGAACTGAGAACAGCGCGTCGATCGAGGCGGCGGATGTCGCGATACTCGGGCGTGATGCCTGGAAAATCCGCGATGCGGTCCATATCGGACGCCGTTCGTATCAGGTCGCGCGGCAGAGTATCGTCATCGGCATCGGACTTTCGCTTGTCGGTATGGCCTTCGCTTTTTTCGGCTTCATCCCGCCGGTATATGGCGCCGTATTGCAGGAGGTGATCGATGTCGTGGTCATCGTGAATGCTCTGCGCTCTACCTATTGATTTTTCCTTCAAAATAGGGGATAATGAAAAATTCCCTTTTGTGGAATGCCTGAAAAAGTATTGAGAGAGCAATCGCTTCTTTTTTGATGCTGGTGTTTCCGGACACGTCGCAAGAACAAGAAGCGATTATTCTCCCGAATATATTTTTTTTGATGCTGGTGTCTTCAGACACGTCGCAAAAAGAGAAACAATGTACGTCTCAATGATTTTCGTTTTGAGAATGAGTCGGGGGATAGTCTGACGTTCCGCTTGTCTGTCGAGAAAAGGATAACTGAAAAGACAGAGGATATATATTTTGTATGCGTATTGCGATGCTCATTTCCGGAGGAGTGGATAGCTCGGTCGCTCTCCGTCTCCTCAAAGAGGCCGGACACGATGTCCGCGCTTTCTATATGAAGATCTGGCTCGAGGATGAGCTGGCTTTTTTGGGTGAGTGTCCGTGGGAGGAGGACTTGCATTATGTGCGCGCGGTGTGTGAGGCGGCGGATGTGCCGCTTGAGGTCGTGCCGTTCCAGAAGGAATACTGGGAACGGGTGGTATTCGAGACCTTGGCCGAGGTCAGGGCCGGTCGTACTCCGAATCCCGATATGCTCTGTAATTCACGCATTAAGTTTGGCGCGTTTTTCGACGCATTCGGAAAGGATTTCGAAAAGATCGCAACCGGACACTACGCACAGACGGAAGAGCAATCAGGAAAGACCTGGCTTGCGATGTCGGCTGATTCTTTCAAGGATCAGACCTATTTTCTTTCACAGCTGACGCAGGATCAACTGGCGCATGCGTGTTTTCCGATCGGGCATTTGGAAAAATCCGAGGTACGGGAACTCGCAAAACGATATCGGCTTCCGAATGCCACCCGCAAAGATAGCCAGGGAATCTGTTTTCTTGGAAAGATCGCCTTTGACGGTTTCCTTGAGTATCACCT
>JAYRFE010000040.1:0-5324 GCA_041908545.1 Candidatus Moraniibacteriota bacterium | reverse complement strand
GACACTGGATATAGTATTCACAAAGCTTTTTCGTAGCGCCCATGATACTCGTCGGATTGACGACCTTGTCCGTTGAAATAAACGTAAAGAGTTTCACGCCATTCGCAACCGCGGCATCAACAACGCGTTTCGTACCAACAACATTGTTATAGATAGCCTCATCAATATTGTCCTGCATAAGATGGACATGTTTGTAGGCCGCCGCATGGAATACGATATCCGGCTTGATCCTCGAAAAAAGCACGTCCAACTTGTTATTATGCAAAATATTCCCCACAATAAGCTCACATTTGTCGCGCACCCCCCGCTCTTTCAATTGCTGCTCAAGAAGAAAGATGAGGTATTCCGAATTATCATATACCACCACTCGTTCCACTTCGAGGTTGATGAGCTGACGGACGATTTCCGAACCGATCGAGCCAGCTCCGCCCGTAATGAAAACCGTCTTCTTCCGATAGAACTTTTTCAATCTTTCGATATTCTTATCGATGAACGGGCGTCCCAGAAAATCTTCCGGATCCAATGTCTTCACTTCCGAATATCTCACATCGCTGTGGCTGATGACCCGCAGGTCGCGCGGCACAATCCGAATCGGTATCCGACTCTTCATATTCTTCATCAAAATACGCCGAACCAATGCCCCATCGGCGGAGGGAATGGCGACAATCATTTCATCCACTTTATATATCCTTGAAATTTCAGAAAGCTCGTCTATGATTCCCAAATATTTCATGGCAGCGCCTTTAGGCGGTTGGTCATCAACGAAGCCGATCACGTGGGCATCCGAAACGTTACGGTTGATATCTTGAGCCAACAATTTCCCCGCTTTTCCGGCACCGATGATTAAGATGTTTCTCTCCGTCATATCAGTATCAGTGTTCTTTCTTATACCGATCATAAGTTCTCCGAAGACCTTCAGAAATCGATACTCTCGGTTTATACCCATAAACACGCTGCAACTTTCCGCCGTCAATCCTGCTGCGATATACCTCATGAACAGGCAGTCCAGTTACTTCATATTCGATTTTTTTCCCAACGACATTCTCCGCCAATTTGATGATATCAAGCAGAGTCGAACTGGTTCCCATGGCAATGTTCACAATATCAAAACCGGAAAGCTTGTCCCGGACGGCAATCATCCCTGAAACGACATCATCGAGAAAAACATAATCCCGTTCCTGAAGTCCATCACCATTTATACTCATCTTCGTCCCGTCTGAAGCCTTATTGAAGACAAGTCCGATAAACCCCCTGTTCTTCTCGGAACCGTATACGTTTCCCAGACGAACCACCCCGACAGAAATATGCGCAAGCCTTTCGCGAATCATCCTTTCACATTCCGTTTTGAAAACACTGTACTCGTCTTTTGGGCGGAGAGGCGTTCGTTCCGAAACAGCGATATCCGTGTCCCCATACACCAGCGCCGAGGAAGCAAAGAGAACCTTTTCCGGAAACGATTGGGAGAGGACATCAAGAACGGAAGAAAATGTCTCTTTTTCTTTCTGAACATCAAATCCGGGATATACCTGTCCGATTAACAGAAAGACGACATCTCCTCTTTCGAAGATGTCATACAATGACGACAGATCTCCCCCCAGGTCGATCTCTAGGTATTCGACACCCTCAATCCGTTCGGTCGGCATATCCCGAGCGACCACCACCACCCGCTCACCCTGAGACAAAAGCGTTTCTGTTAAGGCGGATCCGATAAACCCACTTCCACCAATAAGGATGTTCCTTCTCTCACTCTTCATTGAATTTCCTTTATCCAAAGCACTTTTCATAGTATACTCGGTTTAAATCGATATGAAAACACCCTCCCATAAACTGAAAACGACCTTCCTCCTCGGGGCACTTGCCTGCATTTTCCTTATAAAGGGGGCTTTCTTGAGCCTTCTTATACCGATATTTCAGAATCCTGACGAACAGATCCACTACGGAACCGTCCAGCATTGGGCTGAATCATCCGAAAGGAACTGGTCCATCCAAAATTCCGAAAAAAAACACCTCAGTTCATCCGACATCTCCACCTATGGACTCTCCGAGGAAGTCATCCGTTCCGCCCAATCCGTTCAATTCGACGAGATCAAATTCGAAAAACAAAACATCCAGAATTTTTCTCAGACCATCGAAGACAAAGTCCGGCAAAACAACTGGAAGCGTTATATAGACACCTATCCGACCAGTGCCTCCGGAACTAAATCCGTGTACTACGGAATCGCCGCGTGGCTGGAAGGACTCCTTTCCGATGAAAGCATCTTCACGCGCATCTTCGTCATGCGTTTCCTCGCCGTATCATTCGGCCTTGGCGTCGTGATCCTTTCCTATTTGACCGCCCGAAAAATCGGCTTCCCGGAAGGCCTCTCGCTCCTTTTCGCCACACTGATCGCCTTTCAACCGATGCTCTCCATTACCGGGGCACAGGTCAATATCGACATCGCCCTTATCTTCGCCTTTTCGCTTTTCTTCTACGCCAGCGTCTCATTCATGAAGGATCCGGACTGGAAATACGCATCTCTCGCCATATCCGCAGCGATACTCGGCCTCTTTTCCAAGGGTCCTGGTATCGTCCTCATCATTCTCTTGTATCCACTTTCCATCTGGTTCGCTCATCAAAAGCTCCGACTCCCCACAAAACGATTCGTCATCCTCCTGACCATCAGTACTGCTTTGCTCATCGCGCTTCTCCTCTTTTCCGTTCCCAAAAGCTATCTCATCAGCATCACCAACTTCACCGCCCAATCCCGATTCAATTCCCCTTTCCAATCCATCGGAAAGTATCTCGACGAGACACTGGCTCTCGGGGAATTTCACGACACGTCCCTCTCCTACTGGGGACAATTCGGCTGGCTCGACAATTCCATCCCGAACTGGTCACTCTTGATCATTCTCTGTATCACCGTAATCGGGTTTGCCGGTACCATTCTCTACCTCCTGTCTCGGAAAGAGATTTCTTTTCTCCCGGAACGCACATACCTCATACTCGCCCTCGGCATGATTTTCGCCCTGCAAATCGCCATCCGATTCTACGATTGGCGAGTCTACGACTACACCGGAAAAATCCTCATCGGTCAACCCGGCCGCTACTTCCTCCCGAATATTATTCCCCACCTCCTTATCGTTATCACTGGTATCGGCTTCTTCCTTCGCCGGAAAACCGGATTTATCCTAGCCATGAAAATCCTCGCTCTCGCCACCATCCTTCTCCAGTTCCACGCCATCGTGAATATCATCATCCCTCGTTACTATCTCTGAAATCCGCATGAAAAACACCCAATCAGTAGAGAAATACGAAACAGTGATCCTTTCCACGATCTTCCTCACGGGCATGATCGGTATTTTTTGGACTTTTCTTGCGGATTTCGGCCTCGCCGAATCCGAATACAATTTCCTAGGAAAAACGAAAAAAGTAACCCTTTCACCCGGAACTCCAATTACTCAGACATTCACCGCACACCAAAACAACCTCTTCCAGATTCGTTTTGTCCTAGGAAAAGCCGATATCAACCGGAGCGAACATTTCGAATTCCGCCTCATGGATGAATCCTGCCGGGAAACTCTCGCTCTGGAAACACTGAGTTCCGAACCGCGCTCACAGGGAGCATATACCGTCTTCGCCTTTCCCGCCATCGCCGATTCCGAAAATAAACAGTACTGTCTCTCCATCACCTCCTTTTCCGATGAGAACCGCAAAGGTGACAAGCCCTATCTTTCGGCCACCGATAACCCGAACCCCGTATTTTCCGATCGTACTCTCACTGACACGAATAAAAACAGGGTCTATCCGAGCCAGACCCTGTTCCTGCGTCCCGCCTATACCGATGGATCCCTTTCAAACGACCTCTCAGGCTTCACCGGACGTCTGGCACAATACAAACCGGAGTTCATCAGGAAGCATATCCCGATACTGGGCATCATGCTTCTCCTCTCAACCATTCTCTTAAGCATCTCTCTCATCCGCACACGGGATTAACCTACTCTATTTTCTTCACGGGAAGCAGAAACGATACCCCCGATATATGCCCCGTACTCCTCGTTCCAGCCCGCGGTAGTCATGTATCGGGCGAGAGCGGTCTGTCGAGCTTTCTCTCCCATTGCAATCCGAGCCTCTTTGCCATTGATCAATTTACCAAGCTTTTCCACCCATTCTTCCGTTCCAGTGGCCACATAGCCATCCTCACCGTCCCGGATAGCCTCACGGAAGGTCCGATTGGCCACGGCGACCGTCGGGACTCCGACGATACCGGCCTCGAAAAATTTCAATTCAGATTTGGATTCACAGAACGGATTCCCGGGCTCGAGCGGAGCGAGATTGATATCGAGCGTCGCGATATGCCCGAAAAATTCCTTCCGAGGAATCAACGGAACGCGTTCGATCCGATCCTCATACGGCCTGAGAGCGGCATCGGTATCGATCGGCCCGGTCAGCACCAACCGCATACTCGGATACGAATCGAAAAGTCGTATAAGTGCGTCGGTGATAGTCGCAAAATCCTTATTGTGACTCGGAGTGCCCGAAAGATATCCGACACGGACAATGCCTTCCCTTCCCGGTACTTTGCACTGCCAGGCCGCATCCGCCAGCGCGACATCGCTCTGCGAAAGCTTGTTCGGTACGACGAAAACCCGCTTGCCCAAAGCGCGCAATTTGTCGGCCAGAAAGCCCGTGGTCGTCGTCGCCACCTTCACGTATGGATCGGCGAGCATCTCCCCTCCCACTCCCTGCTCATACAATTTCCGTTCAAGACCGTTCATCTGCCGAAAATAATCCATGTGGACAAGAAACTGCGGATCATACACCAGATCATCCGTCTCGAAAATGATTTCTTTCCCCAGCTCCTTCAGTCGTTCAAAGAGCGCTTTCGCCTGACCGGTATACAGGACCCGGTGAAATACGAATACGGAAAACCGTTCCGCATACGAAAGAAGAAACGGATTGTCCTGAACGGTCACCGAGGTCCGATATCCCCGCAGCGCGAACTCCTCGGCGACGTGCTCGCACCGGTACCGGGCACTGTCTCCGACCCCGCCGGAAATGAAGAGGATATCCCCCGGCTGCACCCGCCGAAAAAGCGCCGAAGCCGCGACGAGCACCCTCCGTCCACCGCGAAACAAACCCTCCCTCCGGAGCGTGTGCCATGCTTTTCCGATTTTGATCAAGAGAAGCTTCATGGAATATTTCTCAATCGATAATGACTCGGATTTCCATCAAAAAAAGATTGGGCTTGAGAGCGAACCTTTTCCGATGCCCCATGTTTCCGAACATGCAGCGAGGAAAAGGTTCGCTCTCAAGCCCAGCTTATACAAAACAAAACTGGTCATTC
>JAYRFE010000039.1:0-6754 GCA_041908545.1 Candidatus Moraniibacteriota bacterium | reverse complement strand
GATCATCCCGCCGACCACGGACATCCGGAGCTGCGCCTTCCTGCGCCCCGAAACAATCACGACAATAAACCGGGCGATCCCCACTCGGACGAAACGGAATTTCGCACGATTTGTGACACGAAGAACACGTCGCGGGAAACAATTCCCTCGGTGCGCCATCCCGATCACCGCCACGATGAAAACTCGGTTTCCCGCCACCGAAACTCGGACGACCGCTACCGAATCCACCCCGCTTATTCCCCCCGAACCCTCCTGCCTTTCGATATTCGCCCATAACGATATGTCCACTCTTCAGAAAATTATCTTCGCATCCCCCTCCACCAAAACCCGTCCGCTTGACACATCTATTTTGATACGATAAAACAATTAAAATTGCAAATTCTTTCTCTGCTTTGCAGCGAAACTCGCTTCAGGATGAATTGAATAAAAAAACCGCCGGCGTCGCAAGGACAACCGGCGGACTACATCGACATCGACTGTTAGTCGACGTCGACAATCTCGAAGGTGAATTCGATGTTGCCGATAACCGCGGCTTGCGAATACCCCTCATTGACCATGAAGGTTTCATTCTTGCGCAGCAACCGCTCGCCAACCCTGGCCGGGGTAAGCATGGTAATCACCACCGAAATGGCACTACCACACTCTTCCGTGTTCATCCTCAAGACACGAGGCCCTATGCCGAGCTCTTGGAAGTAGCCCGATGAACCAAGTGCGATTCTGTCGAGACAGTTCGCTGGTCCAGGAAAAACCGCCTTAAACGCTAGGCCGTTGACTGCCTTTATGACTAACACTTTCATTCTGTACCTCCGTTTTTTAAGTTGCATGCCACCAATCGTGACCAAAAATTATAGCATACTATTAACATGCAGTCAATATCCGTGTTGGACGTAGGAGATCTCAGACAAGAGAAGATGAGGATGTTCCGCCGAAACAATCCCTCACCTCTTGCGCGGTCCGAGGCCACGAAAATCGTGAAGCCTGAACGGGGCCGATATTCCGAAGCACTCCCTGAAGCTCCTTCGAGAGAAGCAATTGCCGGAGTGCCTGCAGGATCTCTTCGGGCCGATAGGGATCGATGAGCAACGCGCTCTCCCCTACCACTTCCGGAAGCGCCGAGGCATGCGAAACAATGACGGGCACCCCGCAGGCGATCGCTTCCAGCGGCGGGAAACCGAATCCCTCGTACAAGGAGGGGTAGACGAAGACGCTCGCGAGCGAATACAATCCAGGCTTATCCTCATCCGCCACGAAACCAGTCAGGATGATTTTTTCCTTCACAGGAGACCGCCGCACGCATTCGAAAAATTCCTCGGAATTCCAACCCTCTTCCCCCGCGATGACCAAGGAATACTTCACAAGCTCAGGGTGACCGCTCGCGTGCATCGTCTCGAAGGCCCTGAGGAGCGCGATGAGATTCTTCCGAGGTTCTATCGTCCCGAGCGAAAGGATGAATTTGTACGGAAGATGATACTTCGACTGTATTTCCAGAAGGGAAGGGTCATTGTGACTGATCAGCCGGAAAACGTCCCGGACACCGCTCGGGATGACGGTGATCTTCCGTTCCGGTGTCTTGTACACGGCGCGCAAATCGTCGGCCGTCGACTGCGAAATCGCGATCACCCGGTCCGCGCGCTTCACGATGTTCCGGAAATTCACGAAGAAATGCCAGACCCTCCGCTTCCAGGAAAAGGTTTCCGGAAACAGTTCGAATGAGAGATCATGCGCGGTCACGACCAGCCTCGTCTTCCTCGAAAGCGCGACGAAATTCAGATTCGGCAGAAAAAATAAATCCACTCCGCCGAGCATACGGTCCATTTTCGGCCAACCCAGATACCAGAAACAAAAATTGAGCAGCTTGTTGGGCCAACGAAAGATACGGACTGAGACATGCGGATATTTTTCCGTCCACGAAAAATCAAGCTCCGAAGCGTCCCAGGCGTTCGCGAACAATCTGTATGAATTTTCCGTATCCTGCCTGAAAAGTTCTTCCAGCAAGGTCCGCGCATATTCTTCGACTCCCGAGCGGACCGTTCCCTGGAGGCATCGTGCATCGATTCCGATTCTCATAACGACATCCCCCCTCAAAATTCAAAATTCTTCCCTCGCGCTCTCCGTTCCATTTCCGACTTCCGAAACGACCACAGAATGGTCACCGTCCAAAACGCGACGAAACACCCGAGCGATACGCCCATACCCGCCGCCTTCACCCACGACATCCGGGCATCGAGGAGTACCGGGTCGCTTCCGACGATGACGAACCATCCGTCTTTCTGTCCATCCTGATTCAGTCTTTCGGCATATTCGTTCAGCACCTTGACGATGGCATCCGCCTCCCTTTCGAGAACCGGCTTTTCCTTATGCGAAAATGAAAGTTCGATGACCTGGGAAGAAAGCCTCTTGGCGACGATCAAACCCTTCAATTCACTCTCCGATCGGGAAGAGGCATCGAAGCCGGATTCCTTCAGGATATCCGATACCACGCGGGGCGACTGGAGCCAACGAACCACGGTATCACCGAAACGCTCATCCGCCTGCAGCCGGTAAAAATCATCGAAAGTGTACTCATTCGTCGTCTGAGCCCCCTCGCGCCCGACATTCAGAAGAAGTGCCGCTCGGTACTCCACCGGCTGATTCGCCTGCCATATTAGGGCCCCGCACAGAAACATCGCTACGATCAAGACGAACAACCTTCGCTCTCCCCAATATATTCTCACGATATCGTACCATTCCATACGGATATTCCTTTACGGATTTTCAGACATAACCGATTCTCCTTACCGTCTCCTTCTCCGTCATGAGCGCCTCGAAAGATGCTCTGCGACTCTTTTCTCAACGTAGTCCTTTATCTTAGCCTTAAATATCTCTTTGTCAAAGTGGAGAACTCGCGAACGGATATACTCCGGATCAAAAACCATGCCCTGGAACCGTTGTACCGCCCCGACGATGGCCTCGCTCGTCTGTTCGTCGAAGAATACGCCCATCCTGCCTTCTTCCAGATGTTCGGGGATATCGCCCCCCCGATACGCGATCAGTGGTCGCCCTGAAGCCAGAGCTTCTATCGCCACGATACCGAAATCCTCTTCCTGAGGAAAGACGAAACCACGGCACTCGGCGTAGTATTTCGGTAACTCCGATTCATCCACTCGTCCGAGAAACTGGATCGTCGGACCGGCAAGCCTTTTCAGCCGCTCCAACTCGGGACCTCGGCCGATAATCTTGAGCGGGAGACGGAGCCGATTGAAAGCTTCGATAGCGATATCGTGCCGCTTATAGGCGATCAATCGTCCGACCATCAGATAGTATTCCTTCTGCACCGGTTCGATACCGAAACGGCGCACTTCGACAGGCGGATGGATGACGATCGCCTCTTTCCGATAATACTTCCTGATACGTTCGGCGACGAAATGCGAATTGGCGACGATATGATCGACCCGGTCCGCACTCACCCGGTCCCACAACCGGATCGGATTCATGAAGAACGGAACGAGTTTCTTCACGAAACGAGGAAATCCGAAATCTTCGGTGTACTTCTGGCAGTCATCCCAGGCATAACGCATCGGCGTATGGATATACGAAATATGCAGCGTTTCAGGCCGAGTGATGACACCCTTGGCATAGCTCGATGAATCCGAGAGCACGACATCGTATTTCGAAAAATCGAATTGTTCGATAGCCGGCGGCATGAGCGGAGGAAAGAGCCGATGATGTTTCCGTACGAATGGATACCTCTGAAGAAAAGATGTGTAGATCCGTTTCTCCGCAAAAACACCGTGCATCGCTTCAGGATCATGAATGAGCGTATAGATCGGCGCATACGGATACAGTTCCGCGAAGGCCTCAAGCACCCGCTCCGCCCCCCCGTACTGCACCAGATAGTCATGGACCAACGCGATCTTCATAATTTTCAATCGATTACATGCTCGTACTGCGCATATTTCCAGGCCGGAGCACAGGTTATGAAAATCTCCATCTCCCCCTCCCAATAGAATTTCTCCCCTGAATCGATGAGGACGACATCGCCGGCGGCGAGCATTTCCTCGCTCTCCTCGCACACCAACTTTCCCTGCCCCCTGATGACGAAAGCGACTTCCTTCGATACTCGGTTCAGCGCCCAGCCTTCATCCGGATACCGACCGTCGATTCTTGCGACGGCAGCGTCTATCGACTCCTCGCTGAGCGGGTATTCGGATATCCTGCAGGTCTCACCATTCTGAAATCTTTCTGTCTCTTCCTGTTTGATCAGTTTCATAATTCAGACTCCGTAATACTCCCGGTACCACTCGACAAAATTCCTGATTCCGACATCGATACGGGTGGTCGGCTGCCAGCCGAGACCGCGCAGCTTATCGATATTGGCAACGGTACTCACGACATCACCCGGCTGCATCGGCATCAGCTTTTTCTTGGCGACTTTCCCTGTACAGGTTTCAATCGTCTCGATGAAAGCCAGCAGGGTTTCCTCACGATCGCCGCCGATATTCATGACATCGCACGGCAGATCCGCATCCAATACGGTAAGCGTCCCCGAAACGATATCATCGACATACGTGAAGTTCCGGCTCATATTCCCGAAATTATACACCTCGATTTCTTCGCCGGCGAAAATATTCTTCGTGAAATTGAAAAGGGCCATATCCGGTCGTCCCCACGGACCATATACCGTGAAGAAACGCAGTCCGGTCGTCGGCAACTGATAGATATGGCTGAACGTATGCGCCATCAGTTCCGTCGCCTTCTTCGTCGCGGCATAAGGAGAGATCGGCGTGTCGACATTGTCCGTCTCCGAAAAAGGCGGAGTATTCTTCCCGTAAATCGAAGAGGAAGAGGCATAGACGAAGTTCCTGATGCCGTACTTGACGGAAAGATTCAGCAGATTGGTCGTTCCAAGCACGTTGACGTCCGCATACAGGAGCGGATCTTTGAGCGAATTGCGGACACCGGCCATCGCCGCGAGATGGATCACTTTCTCCGGACGGTCTTCAGCGAATACCTTTTCAGTAAATTCCGTATCCCGGATATCTCCTTCCCGCAAGATGAAGCGACCTTCGTATCCACCGAGGAATCGTCCGATCCGATCACGCTTCAGTTGTGGATCATAATAATCATTGAAATTATCCAGGAGGACAGGAGTATCCCCTCGCTCCATCAGCGCCTTGGCACAGGCGCTTCCGATGAATCCCGCTCCGCCGGTAATGAGAACCTTCATATGCTTTCGTTTCAACAGATTAGTACTTCTCCTCGGTATCCGGACTCTCGATCGTTTCCGGCCCGACATCATCCGGAAAGAGTTCCGGGAGACCATCCTGCTCATTCTCCGACGTACCGAGCTTCCGGTCAACCACCTGGATCAGACGCTGATCGCCACCGACCCTCCGGAACAGGATTTCGGCTTCCCGAGTTTCCTTCGCATATCGAAGGTTGAGAGTCGCGAACGTTCCGAGAACCGGCTCATTCGCGAGCGTATCGACGACGAAATAGTGGATTCCATTGCGTTCCTCGGCGTATCCGTACGGACTATGCCCCGAAACGACCCCGACGACATTCCCCGCTTCCTCGAGAACCTTCCGGACGGAGACAGCATTCAGAATATTCACCGCGAATATGCCGTCCACATTCGGCGACATGACCGGCGAATGATGGGAGAAGACCAGAACCGGACGCTCCGTCTTCAACACGGAAGCCAGCCAAGAAAGCTCGGACTCATTCACGAAACCCGTGACATACTGTTTCGCATCGCGATCCGACCCGTCCTCGTTGAAATTCGTATCGAGCACCACGAACCGCCAGTCGCCGATATCGCGGAATGCGTGATTCTCTTTCAGACCGAGCACCTCACGCACGTCGGCTTTCGAAAGAGAACGCAGGTCGTGATTGCCGAGCGCGTAGAGTCGGGGTGCCGAAAGTTTTTGGAAAATCGCATCCACTTTGGCAAGCTGCTCCCTGGCACGTTCCGGTTTGACTCCCGTGCTTTCGATATAGTCTCCTCCACCGACGACGATATCCGGATGATACGTGTCATTCAAGTAGGTGACCGCAGCCTCAAGTGCGGGTAAAGACTGAAGAGTCAGCTTGTGCTTCATGCGCTGACGATATCCATACTCCCAATCGGTCACGAAACCTACCTTCAGTATGCTCGGCGTCACCACGGTCTTCTTTCGCACATCGCTCGGCAACCGGAGAGGGAGCTTCCATCCATCGGAAAAACAAGCCCAACCGGCTATTCCGACCAGTAAGATACATCCGAAACAGGCAAGCAAAACCGTAAGGGAACACTTCCCGTCGTGCCAACACCTCGCGATACGTTTCATCGTGTACGTAAATTTCATACTTTATTTTCCAGATATATCCGATACATCCCGGTCATTTTCTGTGGATGAAGATTCACAGGAGATCTCCGTATATTCTCTCGAGAGAACGGACTGATTCTTTCCAGGTAAAGCGTTCCGCGCGTCGACGATTCGTCTCGCCTCGCCGCTTCAACGCCGGCACGTCGTCAAGCAAAGAAATCAATACCTGCGCGAGACCGGTCGCCGATATGTCCCGGGCATACTCTCCTCCTTCTCCGAGATATTCACGATTGTTCCTGGTATCGAAACATGCGACCGGCAGCCCGGCACCCATATACTGAAGTAGTTTCCCGCTTGCCTGCTTTACTTCCGCCTCCTTCGGATCGACACCGATATCCGACAGGGCCAGAATTTCCGGCAGGGAGAAATAAGGAAGCGGAGAAATGACCGTCACCCGCTCACGGAAG
>JAYRFE010000038.1:0-8788 GCA_041908545.1 Candidatus Moraniibacteriota bacterium | reverse complement strand
ATAAGTGAATTCTTAGTGCGAAACTTGTTTGTTCAGAATTTCCGGCTATCGTACGCCCAGTGGAGAAGCGCCTGCCGTTGACGCCTCCGACACAGAACATCCCCTGATCGACAATTTCGCTCGATCTGGGCGATATGCCGTCGCATCATCTTCCATCTCCGTATCTGGCGTCGGTCTTCTTCCGGAAGCCGCCGACCCATGAAGTATCGGCAGTACCACTGAAACCAACCGCGCGGATCATCCGGGAATATCCAGCCCTTCTCCCGCCATACGGAAAGTGACTGACTCGCATCGACACCGAAATAATTCAATGAAACATCCTTCTTCTCCGGAGAAAGCTTCGCTTCAGAAAACCAATCCTCCGGGAACTCACTCCGACAATCCGTCAGATACTTCCCGCCGAAAACACCCATCTTCAGCATCTCCTTCGGAGTCAGGTCCGGCCGGAATTCTGCATCAAAACCACTCCCGATCGGCGCCGAAAGCCGATAACGGTAGTCCTCCTGCATACGATCATGGACGATAACCTCCTTCATACTTCCACTCTAGCGCGTTCGGATAAAAAATCCTATACTGGAAACGAAAAGCCTTCAGAACGAGGGGCGATGGGTCGTAAGGCTCTCAATTGAAACCCACCTGATTATTCAGGGAAAAATGCAATATTTTTTCCGTTACTCATTTTCACGGGATTCAGCCACTCCTCCGCATTGAGGGCTTTTTGCTTTCCGAAAGTGCTCATACCCGCCCTGGTCGTAACTCTAAAGAGATGCCCATGAATACGATTCCTTCTCTCGAAACGCTCGCGCTCCGAGCCTCGCAACGCATCGGGTCCCCGCTCTCACTGGCACTCCACACCGTCTTCTTCGTCGGCATCTTCTGTCTGAAATGGTTCGGTTTTTCCCTCGACCAGATACTTCTCATCCTGACGACGATCGTCTCGCTCGAAGCGATCTATCTCGCCATTTTCATCCAGATGACCGTCAATCAGCATTCCCGGCAGATCGAAGAGGTGAGTGAGGATGTCGAGGAACTCGGTGAGAATATCGAGGGAATCTCCGAAGATGTGGATCATCTCCACGAAAACATCGAGGAGATCGGCGAGGATGTCGAGGAAATGTCGAAAGACATTGACACCATCCAGGAAGACGTCAAGGAGATCGGCGAGGATGTCGAGGAAATATCCGAGGACGTCGAAGAACTCAGTGAAGAAATCGAGCAGGACGACCGGGAAGATGCCGAGGAACAACTGGAAAGTCTCAGGCATATCGACCGCATCGAGAGCTCCCTTCAGGCCCTGCTCCTGGAAATCCAGACGATGAAGCGGGATCGTACAGACCGGAAAGAATAAGTCCCCCTCTATAGGCCCCTCACCTTCAGCGCTCGCGGATCGAATACCGGCAGCCGCAATAATTCTGCCGATAGATACCGCGCTCCTTCACCATCCGCCTGGCCACCGCCTCACGCCCCTTCTTCTTCCAATCTTCCGCATAAAACTCCAGACCGTACCGTCTGGCCGCCGCCTCCCCGATCGGAAAGATCACCCGGGCGCTCTTGCGGCTACCCATGGTGAGCGTCGTTCCGAAGATCCCGAACCCCCGATACTTCGCTTCGCGGGCCGAACGATCAAGCCGCATACCGATACAGGTGAAACAGCGTTTTCCTTGTTCAGGTTCCTGCTCCAACCCCTTGACACGCACCTCCCATTCCTCGGGTACATAGTCCATATCGATCATCGGTACCGACCACTCGGTACACACGCGTACTACCTCGGCCTTGCGCTTCAGATACTCCTCTTCCGGAAAGATGTTCGGATTGAAAAACAGCACGCTCAAATCGAACTCCGAACGAAGCTCGTCGATGACCGCGATCCCGCAGGGTGCGCAGCACGTATGCAACAGGAATTTTTCCGACATAGGCATCCGCTGAAAAAACAAAGTGCGGTCGGGTCAGAAGACGCCCCGCCGCACCAACCGAGCGCCGCTGCGCTCTTTACTCACTGCATCGTCGGCATCGGTCGTATCGGTTCGAAACGCCGAGCCAATCGATAGTACCATGCCGTCAGATCCGGATTGAAGTACTCACTCTGCGAAGGAATACGTCCTATCACCCGAGCCATATACGCGATATGAACCCCGGTTATCAAAGTCTGGAAATACTCCCACGCCACATGAAGCATGTCCGGATCATACACGTCCGGATGATGTTTCCGAAGCGTCGGCCCGACGCGAGCAAAAAACCGCTCTGGTCCGCCATTCGTGATCCAGCCCCACTCCCGGTCTCCAAGAGGCATCGAAAGCGTGGGATCCTGCGTCCGCGCCAATCTATGGATTTCCCGGTCCTGGAAACGATAGAGCATACACAGTACGCCGACGATACGGAACATCCTCTCTTGTTCATTGATGAACGATTCGAGCATCGGACCTTCCTCCGGACAAACCCGACACAACGTGGCCAGCAATCTGCGCTCCGTAAGACACGGGAAATGCCTACGGGTACCACAACCGCCTTCCATGATTCTCTCCTTTTTTTCTCATTTTGATCGAAGGAACTACAGAGCCGCACTACAACGCACTCGCCCCCTATTCTTCTCCTCTTTTCAAAACCTGTCAAGCCCGATTCTGACCCGTTTGTCAATAAGGATTTTTTTCCATGAAACCGTTTCAGGCGTCCTGTCGATGCTGTAGCCAGATAAGACTCCAAGCGCCTGCGACCAGAATTCCTCCGAAAAAGAAAGGGGCTGAAAGACCGAAAAGCCCTGAACCGAAACCGGCAAGCAGCGGGACGCATCCCTGCGACAATGCTCCGAGTGACCCGTTGATACCGAGTGCTGCTCCTTGCCTCTCTGCCGAGACGCTCTTACTTACCAATGCTGTCATATTGGCCATCGAAAGCCCGTTCGGAATCGAGAGAAACGGAACGAGCGCGAAAAGCCAGGATACATTCGGAACAAGCGGATAGAAGGCGATCGCGCATGCCAAAACAGCAAGCGTCACCCGAAGAATGGTCCGTTCGGTATACCGCTTCGAGAGGACACGTAGGATGAAACCTTGCGTGATGACGATCCAGATACCGACGAATCCGAAGAAAGTACCGATCTGGGCCTCGGACTGCCCGAAACGGTTCACCAGCAGGATACCGATGAAAGACGTAAAGAAAGCGAAACCTGAAATAAAAAGAAAGTTGGCAAGATAAACCGGCCGGGCATCATGATCCCGAAAGGCTGCATGGATATTGGAAACCCCCTTGAACAGATGAAAACGCTGTCGAACCTTCGGATTCACCCTCCGCGTCTCCGGCAGAAAAAAAGTCACGAGCAAGACATTGATCACACCGAGCATTCCCGAAAACCAAAATGGAGCGGAAGCGGAATGCGTCGCGGTCACGATGAGACCTCCAAGTACCGGACCAAGAATGAATCCGATACCGAAAGCCGCACCGATCAGACCGAAATTCCTCGCCCGTTCATGGGGTTCGGAAATATCCGCGATACTCGCCTGAGCGATACTGAAATTGGCCCCGGCCAGACCGGCAACGGCCCGACTCACGAAAAGGAGAACGAGCGACCCGATTTCGATACCGAAACCGAAAAGGAATTGGGAGAAAGCGAGAATACCGATACCGAGCGTCAATAATCGCTTACGCCCATAGACATCGGATAATTCACCCAAAATCGGTGCTGCCAGGAAAAGCATGATGCCAAAAATGGCCGTGATAGCTCCCGAAAACAGATACTGGGCGGAAACCGAATATCCATGCAGAAGGAACTCCGGATTGGACGGATCGGTAAAGAGGACCGGGATGATCGGAATGATCATCCCGATTCCGATCATATCGAGCATCAGGGTAAAAAAGAGAACTCTAAGTGTCTTCGAATGCATACTTTTCTTCTTGGACTCCGTACCAGTGCTTCGGAAACATGCACAAAAAACAAAACAAAAAAACAGAGGCGACGAGTCTCAAGGGAAAAGACCTGCTACTTCATGAACACGCCCACAAAAAGACCCTTCAATTGCTCTTCCTCTTTCGGAAATCCCCCGTATTGCCCCTCGAACAACTGGGTGGAATCCATACCGCAGGTATTCTCGAAATTCATCTTTCCATCCGGATGCTGCTCTATGAATGAAGCGATATCGTACACGCCACCTCGGATAATGGTCTGGCAATCATTCGGACTCTTATGCTTCATGACTTCGTCAAGCGTGATAGACTTCGCGACCGGCATTCCTGCTGCAGCGGGATCGTTCGGATCAGCGGCAATCATATTCTGCTTCTTTGCACGGGAGACTGTCTGTTCCACCGTCGAACGCTGCTCGCCACCGGTACCGTTCCAACTCAACCATCCGATGACGCCAGCTCCAAACACGATACACGCGATCAGAATGGCGATAAGGATCTTCACATCTCTTGTCACTTCCATGCTCTTTATCATCTGCATAGGATTTTTTCTTTATGTATTTACGTACATCCTCCTCATATGTACAGTATATTCTTACTCCGCCGATATTTCCAGTACGCATCACCCCTTAAACCCCGGTTGAAACGAAAAAGAGGCCCATCGAGACCTCTCTTCTATCGGCGGGAGCGACGGGACGGACTTGGGAACGATTACCGCCCTGTTATTCTCGTAAAATGGCTAGAAAATATGGGACGGTTTAACTTGGTACTCAGGCGAATCGAAAAGCTCATGGCGTGCTAATTTCTAACTCTTGGGAGCGATTTGTTTCTTGTTGCTGATAGTACATCTTCCCTAGGAGGTCGAAGTAACCCACCAGACCGCTGGCTATTTTGGCGACCTCTGCAGTAGACAGCTCTTTGCTATAGTCCTCCTTGATAATCGTTTGAAGTTCTAGGATAAGCTCGTTACTTACTTGTGTCATACTTGTGTTTCACTAAATTGTTCGAGCTCCTCCTTTGTCATAGGTTGATAGACTATCTTCATGAATCGCAACAATTTCGTAGCAGATTCGAGGGCGTCTTGATCGGAAATATCCTTGCCAAACTGTTTTCTATATATCCTCTTGAACTCTTCTAATGACTCTGTTGAGATCATAGGTTTTTGTATAGGAAGTAACTGAAAACAAATTGACCCCTTTCTTTATTTCGCAATAATCAAATCTAAAAAATTTTCCAGCAAGTGAATTTTGTGAGAAGAGTAATTTTAAAAACTGCACTACACCCTAAATAATGAGCAATAAAATATAGAGAAATTAGAAACTCACTTCTTTGTTTCAAAGCTCTCCATAAACAAATTCAAATTATCCGTGCTTGGGTCAAGGTTATAATCTCTTTCAAGAGTAGCAAATGATCCCTCTACGCAGGTCTGATACTTTTCTTGAGACGTATATGGAAAACAATCGTTACTTTTCTTAAGATCACTCCTCAGCGCTCCCGAGAATAGCTCGTGCTCAAAATAAATAAAATACTTTCCATCATGAGATAAACCCTGATACACATAGGTTGGCTGAGTAGCAGGATCAAAAGCCTGGAAATAGCCACTGTAGATATAACTAACACCATTAAAATCCTTACCCTTAATAATTTTTATATGACTTATTCCTGCCATAGCTGCATTGACTGGCGGAAATTTGAAAACCTCATAAGAATCCTTCGAATTCGGATTATTTTCATGCTTTAAGTAATCTGAAAGAGATAAGATATGCTTATAGAAGCTCGGAATAACTGGCTGATTTTTATACTTTTCAAGCGGAGCAAGAGTATACAGCTTTAATTCTCCCTTTGTTCTTGTTTGGTAACCATTAAAAGGAAGGCTGAGATAGCCTGGTGAATCCAATTGCCACGGCACGTCTCCAAGCTCTTTAAACTGAGGGCGTACCGTTTCGATGTTACCCCAGTCTAATCCTGTATCCCTATTCAGCTTCTTTTCATCTCTCAAAAATTCTTTCTCTGAAATACTCATTTCTCCCATAAGAGACCTATCGAAAGCAGACACTTCCAAAAGACCCTTGTAAGAAGTTCCCATTACTTCAACTGAGATTGTATTTTTTCCAGGTTTTTTAGGAGTATATTTAGCGATATAGTCAAGACCGTATTCCATATCCTTTACTTCGATGTCCGTAAATTCTCTTGCTCCGTCTGCGTCCACAAGAGTAATTTTCACCAGCGCAGGATCAATCTTTTTTTCTTTAGAAACACTCACCCCTATTGGAATTTCTGTCCCAGTTGGTACTTCTAGCTTACCTGTAAAAATATTTGGTTCTTGACTGATGCTGTACCCCTGCTGGTCCAACCTAAAAGTTATGTCGCTAGGATTGGTAAAATCTTTTGGATTAGTATATTTCTCTTTTCCCACAGATGGAATTGTGGTAATACCCTCGTTCATAGTTCTTTTTTGAACAAAGAAAAAAGCGAGTACCGTTGCGAATAACAGTACACTCAATATAGTTAATAGTATTTTCTTCTTTTCCATAAAATTACACTACCATTAGAGTCTGTTTACGTCTATGTATAAAAACGGGCCGCTCTAGAATATAGAGCAGCCCTTGTCGTTCGGTCATTGTCGTCGTTCAGCAGTCACCGGTCCAGGTGCAGACCTTGGCCATCTTGATGATATTGACATTGCCGCTACAGGTTGTCACTTCCATGAGCACCTTGTAGTTGTTCTTGGCAGCCAGGAGAAGCGACGAATAGGTCTCGTCGTAGTTCGCCTTGCCCGCTTGGAGAACATAGAGTCCCCAGCCACAGAGGCCGGTGACGTAGTTGACGTTCGTGGCATCCAGGAAGTAAAAGATGATGTCACCGTTCTCCTGAACCCACCAGTTGCGAACGTAGCCGTAGTAGGAAGTGGCGCTTGCAGGGAGAGCCACAGCCAGCATGACAGCCGCGAGCAGAGAAGTGAGGATGCGTTTCATGGTCATTTCCTTTCAGTCGTTGATGATTTGCATGAGGTTGCGCAAAAACTTCTTGCGCTCTGTCTGAGTACGGCGAACCACCTTAAAAACCGCTTCCTTCGAGCAGTTATTGGACTCGTGTTCTTCCGCCACGGTATCTCCCGTATCAATACATACAGTGATGTTGTAGGTTCCTAGAGCAGTGGGTGCGTAGATTCCTTCGGTTTCGGTGTGGGTACCACCAGAAGGAAGACTCGAAGCTTGAACCGTGTCTGTTCCAACTTGTTGCTTGTTGGAATCTACGTTCTCCCCGTTGGATAGGTAAAACTTCACTGTAACTGCCGCAGTACTGTTTCCGTTCCCTGTATTTTTCGCCTGACCTTTCATTTGGATGTGTTCACCCGGATGGAATTCTGTTCTCACATTCCCGGCATCATCCTGTAGCCAGGTTTTGTAGAGAATGAGGTCGGGTTTTGGGGTGACGTTATCGCCGCCGCCCATTCCAAAGGTACAGATCGGAGATGGGGCATAGGGAGGACCCCAGCATTGCAACCAAAGAGCGATGTCAAACTGATCACAGCGAGAATCTGTCGGTATGGCTCGTATGCAGCTGTCCACAAAGAAGGGACTTGTGATCCCAATGACACTATATGGACTTGGCGGAGGAACAAGAAACCCGAGTACTGGGTAAGCGGAAGAGCCATAAGCTGAAGAGGGTGTAGCTTTCACGTTGACTGAACTCCAGCTTCCATTTGCCTTCCTAACCCCAACACCCGTGTAAATCGTTCCTTTTTTGTCCCAGTTGGCATGGTCGATGAGGATTTCCGACGAGTTCACGATTTGTCGAACAATTCCAACATGACCATAGATATTGCCGTGAAATTCCCCATTTGCGTCGGTATATCCCCATCCGTCGAATACGATGATGGACCCGACTGAAGGTGTTGAGTTTTTGGCATAGCCGGATGTTGTGAAGCGAGTGTCGGTCCACCAGGTTTTTCCATCACCATAATGGCTGATACCAATCAATCTGGCTACATACGTTACGCATTGCAGCACGCCTTCTTCTGTTGCTGAAACAACTGCTGTTCCGAGGAGCAGGACAGTTGCTACAAAAACAATAGCAAGTTTTCCAATGAGGTTCGTCACTTGAGACTCCTATCAAGATTGTCAAATCAACGAAAACTGACTCTACTATAGAGGAATCAGGCCTTGGAGTGAATATATTAAGAGATGCCAAGTTTATCAACCGTTGTTTTGAAATACCAGCGTTTGAATCAGATGGCTGAATGCTTTCTCAAATTCGTCAGAACCAAGAGATTGTTTTTCAATAAGTAACGCTTTCTTTTTCTCAGGTAAGAGAATATAGTACTTCTTGCCTCCCGATGCCCCCAGGGTTACTTGAGGATTACCATTTTCGTCGCGCTCAACAGCGTACTTCATAACTTTAGCCGTCACTCCACCAACCACTTCTTCGCTTAAATGTGCATTACGAATAGCAAGCTCCTTTTTTGCTGCGTCAATATCGGTAATGTAAAAATCGATTTGAGAAGCAGGGCCAATATAACCAAAAAGAGCATTCGGTTCACCAACCGAAGCTGCCGGATAAGAACCAACACTTCGTTCCCGTTCCGTAACAAACTTCTTCATTTCATCGAAGCTCATAGCAAGCAACTCGTTCCAAGTGACATGAGCATAGTCAGACAATTGTTCATTTGGGTAAGTCTTCGGATCTTTACCACCATGACTTGTTGCCAAAAACTCACGAAGCTCTTCTTCATTCATCGGCTTTTCACCATCATTCCTCGTTTCTACCAACCAGTATTTAGGTACTTCAAAAGAAAAAGTAACGAAACCGTCACTTACCCGAACATTTTTTACGTTCTCAGATTCTTTTTTTAAGATAGGTGCTAGTACTGATTCTTTAACCTTCGATGTTT
>JAYRFE010000037.1:0-5396 GCA_041908545.1 Candidatus Moraniibacteriota bacterium | reverse complement strand
TATATGCAGGAGCATAAGCCGCCGATTCGCATCATCGTTCCGGGTCGGATTTTCAGGAATGAGGCGACCGATGCTTCGCATGAGCACACCTTTCACCAGTTCGAATGTCTCATGGTCGACGAACCGGGCAAGGTGACGGTCGCGACGTTCAAATATGTCGCGGAGAATTTTTTCAGTCGTTTCTTCGGGAAGAAAGTCGATATCCGTTTGCGGCCGAGCTACTTCCCTTTCACCGAACCGTCGTTCGAGTTCGATATTTCTTGCGTTCTTTGCGAACGGAAGGGATGTTCCGTCTGTCAGCAGACGGGTTGGCTCGAGATCGGCGGGGCTGGTATGGTCAATCAGAAAGTCTTCGAATCGGTAGGGTACAAGCGGGGAGCATACCAGGGTTTCGCCTGGGGCTTCGGGCTCACCCGGCTCGCGATGATGAAATACAAGATCACCGACATCCGTCTGTTTATGAGTGGTGACCTCCGATTCCTGAAACAATTCTAGTTATGAAATATTCTTATCATTGGTTGAAAGAACTTTCCGGTACCAAGAAGCCTGCTGATCGGGTGGCGGATTTGCTCATGCGGCATGCCTTCGAGGTGGAGACGGTGGAGAGTTATGCACATCACCTGGAAAATATCGTGACCGGCGAAGTGCTTTCGGTCGCTCCTCATCCTGATGCCGATCGTTTGCGGGTCGCGCAAGTCGAGATCGGGAAATACGCGGTCCGGCAGATAGTCTGCGGTGCGCCGAATCTCGAGGCGGGGCAGAAGGTGGCTGTCGCTCTTCCGGGGGCCGTGCTCCCGAATGGGACCGCCATCAAGGAATCCGAAATCCGCGGAGTGCAGTCGGAGGGTATGCTGTGCTCCGAAAAAGAGCTTGGTCTTTCGGAGAATCACGAGGGTATCGCCGTCTTTCATGAGGAGGCTCCGATCGGAGCGGAACTCGCGAAGTACATCGGTCTGCATGACACCATTCTTGACGTGAAGATATTGGCCGATCGCGGTTCGGATGCGCTGTCATACGAAGGGTTGGCCCGTGAGATCGCCGCGCTCGACGGGCATGCACCGCAGTTCATCGAGACCCGCGCCAAACCGCTGAAGATCCCGGCCTACAATCGCGCCCCGAAAATACGTATCGCTGACAAGAAGGAATGCCGCCGGTATGTCGGACTGTATTTCAAAGACGTGATTGTCGGCGAGTCGCCTTTCTGGATGAAGACGAGGCTTCTGGTTTCAGGGCTGCGCCCGGTGAACAATATCGTCGACATTACCAATTATCTGATGCTTCTGACTGGGCAGCCGCTGCATGCGTTCGATGCCGATCAGCTTGCGGGGGGTATCGAGATCCGTCTGGCGAAGAAAGGAGAGCGATTGGAATTGCTGACCGGAGAGAAAAAAGTCCTTACCGTGCAGGACTTGGTTATTGCGGACGACAAGAAAGTCCTGGCGCTGGCCGGTGTGATGGGAGGGAAACACTCGGGTATCACCAGGGAAACGAAGAATATCTTCATTGAGATCGCCAATTTTGACGGCGCGACGATACGGCGGACGCGGATCCGACACGGACTTTCGACGGATGCCAGTTACCGTTTCGAACGTAATCTCGATCCGAATCTGCCGACCGAGGTCGCGCGCGAGGTGTCGATGCTGGTTCATGATCTGACGGGCGGGAAACTCATGGGTGCACGTGATGAATATGTCGAGAAGCGCAAGGAACGGAAAATCGAATTGGCACTGTCTCGGGTCGAGTGTGTGCTCGGTGTGAAAGTTCCAATTTTCGAAGTCGTCCAGTATCTCGCGCTTCAGGGATTGACGGTGAGGAAAGTCAATGGGAAAGAAGCGCTCTTCGTGCATATTCCGACCCGTCGGCCGGATCTGCGGGATGAATGGGACCTGATCGAGGAGATCGGCCGCATGCGCGGGTATGACAAGGTGCCTGCGGCAGCTCCGGAACTGCCTTTCCTTGCGGCGGCGGTGCACGAGAAGAAGCGGTTTGAACGTCGTACCAAGGAACTTTTGGCGCATACGGGTTTCACGGAAATCATGACGTATTCTTTTTATGGTGCTGCCGATATGGAGGCCTTCGGATTCACTCCGGCTCAGCACGTCGAGATCGCCAATCCGCTCAATCCGGATCAGACGCATCTCCGCAAAAGTCTTCTTCCGAGTCTGCTTTCAAAGGTGAAGGAAAACATGCGTCATACCGAAGCCTTCCGCCTGTTCGAATGGGAAAGCGTCTTTGAGAAATCGAAGGTGTCCGAAATCAAGGAATCGAAGGCGTTGGTGCTCGCCTCTGTTTCCCGGGAGAAAGGACCGCGTGAATTCGCCCGGCTTAAGGGGGCACTTGAAAATCTTTTCGAAAATGTCGGCGTCCGGGATGTCACATTCGTATCGCATGTGGTTCCGGCCACGGGGGATGAATGGCATCGGACACAGAGCGCCGATATTCTCGTCCAAGGGAAGAAGATGGGCACCATCGGAACACTGATGCCGTTTGTCATGAAACAGCTCGGTATCACGGCCGGTGTGGCAGTGGCTGAGATAGATACGGAGATCTTCCGGGAATCGGTTCGGACCGAAAGGCAGTTCGAGGCATTGCCGAGATTTCCTTTTGCGGTACGGGATATCTCCCTGGTGTTTTCCGGTCGGCAAAAAAGCCAGGCCGTGGGAGAGTTGATGCGGGAGGTCGGGGCACCGCTGCTTCGTTCGGCGGAATTGTTCGATATCTTCGAGCGGGACGGGAAACGGAATCTGGCTTTTCATCTTTCTTTCGGCGCCGACGAACGGACTCTGACGGGCGAGGAAATGGATGAAGCATTCAACCGTATCGTGAGGGCGGTCAAGGAACGTCTCGGCGGGGAGTTGCACCAGTAAGGGAAGCGCTGAGAAGATTTTTTTGTGGTAGAATACGGCTTGGATGTCAAGCCGTATTTGATTGACTTTTCTATAAAAAAGGTGTATAATTGCACTTTGTGGTTCTTTTCCAGGACAGGTCGGATTGCCGCGCTCCGATGTCACAATCGGAGTGAGGAAAGTCCGGACACTCGCCTTTTTCCCTTCCGCAAGGAGAGAAAAAAGGCAGCAGGTACTGGGTAATTCCCAGACGCCGCGAGGCGCGAGGTGCGAACAGAGACGGTTTTGATCCGCAAGGATCGGGCCGCCCGGATACGGTATCCGGGTGAACCGGGCAGTGATGTCCGGAGTGAAACGGCTAAATCCTTACCTGAGTGCAAGGCCGTGTCATTACACGGACTTATGCCGATCGGATACCGCAAGGCATCGGATCTGTGTGAGTCCGTGTGATGGAGTGCCGCATGGAATCGGCGAGTAATCGTCCGATCAAGAGCAATGGCAATCGTCCTGCTTCGGCAGGATACAGAATCCGGCTTATAGACCTGTACTGGAAAAGCATCGAAAATAATTTTGTCGGATATTCTTATGAAGCGATCAGAAATATTTTTCAGCGCGATGCAGCTGCCGATCGATATCGTCATGATCACGCTTGCCGCTTTGAGCGCTTATTACGTGCGTAATATTCCGCAAATCCTCGCGCTGCGACCGAAGCTGTACGACATCACCCTTTCGAGTTTCATGGAGGTCGTGTTTTTCGTCGCTCCGATCTTCGTCCTGATCTTCGCTCTGGAGGGTCTGTATCAGATGCGGACGACGCGCCGTTTCTGGCAGGAAGCGTATCGGGTCTTCCAGGCGACGTCGCTCGTCCTGGTCATCGTCATCGTAGCGATCTTCCTCAAGCGTGAATGGTTCTCGTCACGCTTCATCATTCTCGCCGGCTGGGGGTTCACCGTGCTGTACGTGATCGTCGGACGTTATCTGATCGCCCGCATCCAACGGTACTATCTTCTCAAGAAGGGGATGGGAGTGCATCGGGTGCTGCTTATCGGAACGAATGGTAAGATGCAGGCTATGAAGCGTTACCTTACTTCCCACCGTGAGCTCGGGTATAAGATCGTGGCTCAGGTTTCAGGAGTCTCGTTGCATCAGATCAAGGAGATACGCAAAGAAAAGGGATTGGACGAGGTCATCGTGTGCGATTCGACCCTGACGGACGATGAACATGAAAAACTGCTTGACTACTGCCAGATCAATAATGTGAGTTATCGATTCATCCCGACGACTTTGCAGACCGCCCGTGTCTCGATGCAGATCGGTATCCTGAACGGTGAGCCGATCATCGAGTATCAGCACACGCCGCTCGATGGATGGGGCAAGGTCATGAAGCGCGTATTCGATCTGGTCGCCGGTTCCCTGCTCACGCTTCTCGCTCTGCCGATCATGGGCATCATCGCGCTCCTCATCCGTCTTGAGGACGGCGATGGCCCGGTGATCTATCTCAATGAGCGCGTCGGTCAGGATGGTAAGAAATTCTTCGTGTACAAGTTCCGGTACATGCAGTGGCGCTGGTGCACCGATAAGGCCAACCCTGATTATGAGACAGCGCTCAAATACGAACAAGATCTGATCAGGACGCGGAGCGTTCGGCAGGGACCGCTCTACAAGATCAAGGATGATCCTCGGAAGACGAAGATCGGTGCCTTCATCGAGCACTATTCGCTTGATGAGTTGCCGCAATTCTTCAATGTTCTCAAGGGGGACATGAGTCTTGTCGGGCCGCGTCCGCATCAGCAGCGTGAAGTGGACAAGTACAATGAGTATCATCGGCGGCTGCTCACCATCAAGCCAGGCATCACCGGTATGGCGCAGGTTTCCGGGCGTTCCGACCTGCCGTTCGAGGATGAATACCGTCTTGATGTCTACTATATCGAAAGTTGGTCGCTTTGGCTCGATATCATCCTCTGTCTCAAGACATTCAAGGCGCTTATTCGTCGCAGAAAAAACTGATTCGTCTTTCATTTCATTATCCATCTAATACATATACCTATGACCGTGTTGCTCAAGTGGATCGTTTCCGCGCTCGCGTTTTTGGCTCTGCCGTATATCGTGCCCGGCATCAGCGTGAAGGGATTCGTCACCGCGCTTCTGCTTGCTCTTCTCTGGGGAGTGATCGGTATCACGATCAAGCCGATTCTCGTGATCCTCACCCTGCCGATCAATCTGCTCACATTCGGTATCTTCACTTTCGTCATCAACGGGGCGCTGCTTTTCATGTTGGGCGGTTTCGTGAAGGGTTTCGAGGTGGAGACTTTCTTCGCGGCCATACTCGGTTCTCTCGCCCTGTCTCTTATCCATATGCTCTCGAATTGGATCATCAAGTCGGACTAGCCGTCCGTATTTCTTGCCCCAAGACGAGGGCCGCCGGCTATTTCTGAAAAGCCGGCGGTTTTGATATACTGACGGAACAAGGGATGTTTCGGATAAGGATAAGGCGACGAATGACCAGTTTTGTTTTGTGTAAGCTGGGCTTGAGAGCGAACCTTTTCCTCG
>JAYRFE010000036.1:0-6666 GCA_041908545.1 Candidatus Moraniibacteriota bacterium | reverse complement strand
GGAGCTCGTAGGTGTCACCTACGATGAGCTCAAGGTCGGCGATACCGTCACCTTCGAGGTCACCGACGGACCGAAGGGTCCTGCGGCCACCAATGTCTCTCTCGCCTAATCGCGATTGAAACAACCAAAAACCGCTGTCGAAAGGCAGCGGTTTTTGGTTGTTTCCATTACGGATCCAGGAACGGATTCTCACCATCAAAAAGAATCAGCGGGGTCTGATTATTGATCCGGTCCGCGGTCAGGTGCGGATACTGTCGCATATATATGACATCGACCGCCCCGAACACCGCCTGGGCATACTCAAATCCGAGTTTTTCTGCGATACGACGGACTGCGGCCTCGGATTTCCCCTCGATTTCGACGAAAGGCCGGAGAAACGGCCACTCATCGATCATCACTTCCGCATCGTCGACCTTCCAAAGTTCACGCTTTGTTTCCTGATAGGATTTCCTGGTGCATCCGAGCGTGAGCAACAGATGAGTCGCCTCCTCAAAATCGCTGACCGTCACAAAAATCTCTTTTTGATTTTCGATATGGCTGCCATCAATCACCTTGAGACTCATCGTGATCTTATCTCCTTCATCACGAACTCGCACCCAACCACCGGGAATCTCATGCCCGACTGGCATACGAAATACCACTCGTTTCTGCAAAAATTCTGGCCGCACCAAGACGGCCCCGGCCTCCAGAAGCTTCTTTCGTATCACGTCTTTTTCCACCTCCGGAAACGTCGCTTCATATTCGATATTCATATCTCCATACCTACAAAGATGAAGTTAACTGTTTGCGTCTCAAGAACAAGAAAAGCAACAATAGGGAAATCGCAAAAATAGGGAGGATGAAAAAATACTTTGGCTGAACAGCTGTCAGTAAAATACATCCAAATACGACGAATCTTCCAAGTACGGTGGGGATTTCCCGAAGAATCAGAAATGTTTCTTCATCATCATTCTTAATTTTTTTATAAATAAAACTAAAATACGTCACGATAAACAATGTCATGACGAAAGAAGTACTGAGAGAGGCAAGATACGCCGAAAAAGGACTCTCAATAAAGAACCGTATCGCCCACAAAGCCATCAGACCAACAGAGGCTATCGGGATGAGCTTCAGAGCATGCTGATTGGCAAATTTTCCCACCAAAATGGCAAAGAGAGCGCCTCCTAACGCCTCTAGACCCCCAACGATTCCTGGTGTTACCAGAGACCCAATCAGAAGAAAAACAAAAATACCCCAAAACCATTCTGATTCCTCAATAATATTATCGAATCCTTCCAAAAAGAAGAGAAATTTTCGCTTACGTATCTTCTGTATTGATTGAGAAAGTCGAAACTCAGCCATCAACTCATGTTTCTCGATAGCAATCAAAGGCAAGTATGAAAGAATCAAACCGCATCCAGCAACGATAAACATCGGCCAAAATCCAAAAAAAGGAATGACTGCTGCGCTCACCAGTGGTCCGGCCACACCGAAAATTTTCGGCAAAGCAAAAAAGAGGCCTAAGTCACTCCCCATCTTCTTTGTTTCGGCATGTTTTACGAACAGAATATTGAGCGGCATCCAGTACGCAAATGTTGCTATACCACCCAGTACCGCCACAATGGGCCAGACAAAAGAAATTTGTGGCAGAAAATGCAGTGCCACAAAAAAAGCTATCTGCGGAAAATAAGATGCCCGAAGTGTCTGCGTCATCCCCCACCGTCTCATTGCGAGCGGGCACATCGTGAGTCCGAAAGCGAGCCCGAACGCATGAAACACCACAAAAAAGATAATCGTGTCAGACAATGAAAAACCATGCGTCAACAAAAAAATTGGCACATACACCCCAACAAACGACAGCGCTACCGAACGTAATGTGTGTGCCAATTGTATCCGATGAATATCTCTACTGAATGCAACTCCAAAAATTCGCATACTTCATTTATTCAGATAATAATCCAGCGTATAGATCCAGTTCTCATCGTTGTCTTCGCCGCGCTCCCGGGCCATGATCTTCTGGTTCAGAAGCCAGGCGAGATACCCCGGGTCATCATGCGCCACCTGTTTCACTTCCAATCCGGCATACTTGCCGAAATTGAATCTCATGAGCAGGATCGGCTCGCCTGAGACACGGACCATTTCCTGAAGGACTGCCGTTTCGTCTCCGATGGACGTGAGCATCTGCGTGAAGTAACGCTCGAACAGGACCATGAGTACCCGCACGTCTCCGAGCGCACTGTGGGCCGTCGCATCATCCACTTCGAGATCATGGTAATACCGGAGATATTGGAGATTATATTTCGGGATATTTCCTTCAGGATCGAGATGATGCGCCAATTTGTAGGTATCGATGCAAACACCGACAGAAAGCCCTTCGCGCCGCAGCATATCCGCATCGAAAGGCGCATTATGCGCCACGAGTATTCCACCACCGGTAAAAATCCGTTTGAGATCCTCAAACATCGCCGAGCCGATGAAGGCCGGCTCCCGCTCCACCATCCGATTCGTGATACGGGTCACCACCATCGCGTCCAGACTGATCGGTACCGGCGGTTTGAAAAGTCCTTCGTGCTCCGAACCGGCGAAAGAATAAGCCACCTGACACAACCGGTCTTCCGGTCCTGTCCCCGTCGTTTCCGTATCAAGAAAAATGAGATCCCGTCTGGTCATAATCGGAATTCAAAAATCAACGCTTGTATAATATCTGTTCATCATACCATCCTTCGCCATCTTTCCGGAAAAAATCGACAAAAAAAACCGGCCTCACACGAACGACACGTGAAACCGGAAAAGCCTCTGAAATCAGAACTTCTTGCTCGCCTCAGAACTGCCAACTGGTCCTGACGACCAGCGTTTTCGCGGCAGTCGCCGCATGCCGTTCATCCTCGGTCGGAGGAGCATCATAAAACAAACACGGCCCGATCGCATCCTCCTCATTCGGACCGGTACTTTTTTCCTGGTAAGAACACAGGTGATACCCGACCCAGCACCTCAAAGACGGAGCCCAGCACCGCCACGTGCCAATCTGATTGGAGACATCAAGATCCTGGCCCGACGGCAGCGCATTCCTCCCTTCGAGAGGGATGACGTCGATGCGGTAATCATCCGGTATACCCCACGGCTTCCGCTCATGGACAGAAATCACGATGTGCCGTTCAGGCAATGGACCCAAAACAGTGATTTTCATCTCCTTCTCCTCAAAATAAAGGTACAAGAAAACAGCACCTCCAATATACTCCGCTTTCATCCCGTGTCAATACGGATTGAAAAAGAATACATCGGAAAAAAATTCCCGAAAAAGAAGGACTTTCTAAACTTCTCCATCCCCGAGCTCGAGAGCCTTGATCTGCGGCAGGGCGACATGCCCGCTCAAATCACCGTACATGCCGACCGTATTCGCAATGACCTTATGGATCTGCTTCTCCCGCTCCGCCCATAGCTTCTCGTAGGCGAGACGCTCCTTCCGGAGTCCGTCGCTCATACCCGTGAAAGCCTCGACGATCGCCTCGACCCGCTGCCTGAATTCGACTCCCGTCAGATAGGCGTAGAGCACTTCCATTTTTTCGTTCTTCCCGACCGACAGGGCCTTTTCCCGGGTGACGGATTCGAGCGTGATCCGGAGCGCGCCGGCCAACGCGAGCGCCAACCGCATCTCGCAGACCCAGACCCCGTCCCGGAGCGCGAAGCCGGTCATTCCCTGAGGCAGTACCGATGACACGATGACCGCGATATCCGCCTTCACGAGCCGCTGGTCTTCCTTGAGTTTCTGCACCCACCCTTCGCTCCAGACCTTGGTATTCTTCGATTCCCAGACGATCTGCCCCGCAAGACGACCGCCCCGATCGAATACTCGCTGTATGATATCCGCACCCTTGACCCCTTTCGGAACCGGGACGATCTCATCATGAAGAAATTCCGACCGGAGAGAAGCCTCGAGTTCGAGTTCGAGCACTTCACCCTGTGTCTGCTGCGAACCTTGCTCGAGCTTGCGCGCCAAATCGTCTTTCGCCTTGGTCGCATCCGAAAGTTGCTTCTGCAATTGCGCGATGATGAAACGGGTCTCCTCGGTCGCCTTCCTACCCGCCTCTTCGGAAATCTTTGCCCGTTCCGCATCGAGCTCACGCTGCTTCTCAAGCTCGAAACTCCGCCGTTCCTCTTCAAGCCGATTGCGTTCCTTCCGCAGCGCGAGCTCTTTCTCATTCGCTTGCTGCAATTTCACGTTCTTTTCCTCGAGCGCTTCCTCAAGCATTTTTTTTTCTTTCTCACTCTCCGCCAAGGCCGCTTCCTTCGCCTGTCCCATGATAACCTTTCTTTCGGCTGCCATCTGCTCCGCGACCGCTTTTTCGATCAACGAGGCGGATTCGCGGGTCGCGCGATCCAATCGTTCCTGTTCAGCATCCAAAAACCGCTGTCTCTCAAACAGCGCCTCCTCGCGCGCTTTCTGCTCAGCCTGAAATTCTCTTCTCACCTGCTCGGAAATCTGATGCGTCAAAACATCATCGATCGAAATCGACGTGCCGCACTCGGGACATTTGATCTGCTGCCTGGAAAGAGTCATAGCTTTCGATACGATTAACTCGGAAAACAGAATTTCTGGCCTCCCGTCTATTTTTTCATCGGCACGACCGGGGCGAGCGTTCCGAGCTGTGCCGTCACCGTATCGCAGGACCGTCCGACGCCATGCTCGCTCCAAAGGGACGGATCCGGATATGCCATCTCGCGAGAACCTGAGGATGTCAGTGAAAAATCCGCACACAATTCGAATTCCCCGACCCGGCTTTCCCCTTCCATGCGGGAAGACACGGTGACACGATATCCATATGCCTCACCCGTTTCCGGATCCCTCATGGAAGCCGCGCAATACGCATAAGCACTCGAACGCTTCAGAATATCGATCGAGTCCGGAAGCGCACCGAAATCTCCGGCATACCCCTGGACGCACCCGGCCAGAGTCGAAAGATCGTTCGCGCGTCTGGCATCGAAACCCTGCTTCCGGGCTGTTTCTGGAGATCCGCCGACGAAAAATCCAAGAAGAATTCCGATCGATACGATACCGGCCACCGACCACCCGAAAACCTGAAAAGTCTTCCGTGGAATATCCTGATGATACTGTATCTTCTTCCTCTCGAGAAAATAAAAGCCAAAAATAAGCCCGGCGATACCGAACACGGTGAGGGCCTTGAGAAAGAAACGCCAGGTGATCTCACCCTGCAGGAAAGTGAAGACGACCGCGATGAGATCGCCCACGAGGGTGACCGAAGCGGCCAGCAGCACGATATAGGTCAACCACTGCGAAAGACGCGACTCCGCCCTTCCCTCGTCTTCGCGAAACGTACGGAACCAGATAAAAAGCGCACCCGCATACAATGGGAATCCGATCAGCAATGCCGCAACGGCATAGTGAATACCGCTCATCGCGGCCGATACATCCACGTATGGATCAGCTGAAAGTCTGTCAGGAAAGGATTGTTCGATGATACCGAAAAACAGCGTTCCAAGCGCGGTCGCGATAATGCCAAGCAGGATGAAAGAGAAAAAATTGATGACGACATCGACCGTCGAGGACTTTCGAATCAGGGTCGGACGAGTTCCCTCGCTCGGCAACGGAACGCCCAATATGATGACGCCCTCCCGATAAGCCGCATCCGCCTCCTCCTCGGACCAACCGACGGCGAGTAATTCCTCTCGGATGTCCGCCTTGGATGAACCGCCTTTCATCCGTTCCGCCACATATCCGCCCAGTGATGGTGTCTCCATAAAGATACGACTTTACTGATTATCCCCGGCCCCCGCTCTTTTCGTAGAGTATACCATGACCCCGGATCCCGAAAGTCGTATCGATCAGAAAAAGACATTCCCTACCAAAAAACCTGATGTTTCTAAAGGGAAAGCGGTCTGGTCGGACGAAGAACCGCCTTCGGATCCCTTCTCCATTCATCCGAGACATCGGCGTACAATTCGAGCTCATTCCCATCCGGATCAAGAATATACAGACTGTGCGTCACCGAATGATCGGCCGTCCCGACGATAGTCACCTGTTTCGCGAGCAATTCCTCATACGTCGCCTTGAGTTCCGCCGTACTCTCCCCGATCTTGAACCCGATATGATACAGTCCCGGCTCCGGCGCATGCCGTCCCCGAGGCGCACCACCTATCTCGATCAGAAGCAGCTCGTGATGAGTCCGCCCCGAAGAGAATAGAGCCATCCCGAACCGACGTTCGATTTCCCGGAAGCCAAGTGTGTCACGGTAGAAGTCCGCCATACGCGTGATATCCGTCACATACAGCACGACATGCCCGAGTTCCTTGATCTCCATAAAGTGATAAGTGAATTCTTAGTGCGAAACTTGTTTGTTCAGAATTTCCGGCTATCGTACGCCCAGTGGAGAAGCGCCTGCCGTTGACGCCTCCGACACAGAAAATCCCCTGATCGACAATTTCGCTCGATCTGGGCAATATGCCGTCGCATCATCTTCCATCGCCGTATCTGGCGACGATCTTCCTCAGGCAACCGACGACCGAGAAAATACCGGCAGTACCATTGGAACCAGCCACGCGGATCATCCGCAAATATCCAGCCCTTCTCCCGCCATACGGAAAGCGGCTGACTCGCATCGACACCGAAATAATTCAACGAAACATCCTTTTTCTCCGGAGAAAGCCTCGCTTCGGTGAACCAGTCTTCCG
>JAYRFE010000035.1:0-4852 GCA_041908545.1 Candidatus Moraniibacteriota bacterium | reverse complement strand
GGAGTACACCGCGCTTATACCCGTCTTTCTGGCTTTTCCCACCTTCGCGTATTTTCTCTTTCCGAATATCACTCCTGATCATCCTTGGATGCTTCGCCGATATCTTCCCACGATCTATCCGGCACTCATGTTCGCGGCCATCATAGGACTCACACTCCTCTTTCAGAAAAGAAAATCCTTCCCTCTCGACTTCCCATCAGACTCCCGACATCGCCTCATCTTCACGCTTATTCTAATCGGGTTATTCGTTTTCCAGATGTCAGCCTGGCAGCGAGGGCTGTTGACATGGGAAAATCACAAACTATTGGGAATAACCCGGGATATTGCCGATTCTTTCGGTCCGAAAGACCTCATTCTCATAGACAGGAACGTCAGCGGTTCCCCTTTCGCGATGATTGCCGGGCCTCTCGCCTCGCTCTATCATAAGAACGCCGTCTACTTCTTCGATCCTCTTGATCTTCAAAAAATAGACCGATCGCCGTATGAACATGTCTGGCTCATCACACCGACCGATCAAGCAACCGAATGGAAACAGGCGCTCTCCGGATACCGCCTGCGCTTCGATCGGAATCTTGCTATCGGATCCATCTCTCTCGGATCGAACCCGTCCGACCGAAAAACGCCTCTTCGATTCCCGGAAGTCATGCCCTTCGGCAACACTTCCTCCGTTTTTGAAATCGAGTAAATACCCCATCGAAATATGTCGTTTCTCGAGCCCTTTTTCCCGATTGCCCGCACCGAAAAAAAGGCGTATTTCATCGGCCGCATCTGCCTCTATACCGTGTTGATTCTCCTCGCCGCTTTCTTCGCTTTCCGCGTCGTCTTCCCGACTATCCCGTTTTCCTTCAATTTCAATACACCGCAATCCACCAAAAATACTTTCCTCAGCCCGCGGGACGAAACCGATCAATCTCCGCTCACCAATGGGAACATCGCCGGTAATCGGACACTCATCGGAAATTTCGAAAGTCCCGGGACTTTTTCGCGCGTCCGCGTTTCCTTCGTCCTCACGAAGAAATCACCGATAAAGAACACTGATTTTGAAGCTCGTCTTGCGCGCTCATATCGCTCTTTCTTTTTCCCTATCGACGCGACTCCGCTCGCCTCCTTCGAGCATCCTCCGCTCTACCGGGACTCCCAGAACATCTACTACGCCGAAATGGACGGAAAACTCAAACGCTTTGTCTCGACCGAAGCATTCCTTTCGCGTTACCCTGAATCATTCGCTCTTCCACTGACAGCGGGTATGACCGGACTCCCACCTCTCTCAGACGAATGGCTCGGTTTCCGGGTCGGAAGCCTCCTTTCCTTCGCCGACGGAGTATTCCTCGTCACAAACGAACATGAGATCAGGCCCTTCGGCAATCCCGATATATTCCTCTCGATGGGATACCGATTCGAGGACGTCATCCCGGCACACGAAGAGGAGATAGGGATATATGAACGCGGCCGAATCCTCCTCTACGGAGCACCGCAATCAGACGGTACCATCTTTCAAGATAGGGACAGTGGAGCGTACCTCATGGTGCATGAAGAGAAACTCCGACCTATCACTTCGCCCGAATACCGGAAATTCATTCTCGAACACACGACTCCGATTATCGCCTCACTCTCATCCAGAAATACGGCTCTCATATGCACACCCGTCCCCGCCTGGTATCATCAGAGAACATTCGCCTGTGACATGCCCGAAAACGCACTGACACCCGGATTCGGAAACACCTTCCAACTCTCCCTCAAAAACGATGCACCGGATACCGATATCGATCTTGATACCATCACGGTTTCGCTCGTCACCGATTGGACGGACGACAACCTTTCTCTCTTCATAAATCAGATCTTCTCACGACTTCTCAACCGATTCGGAATAAGTACCTGATCCAAACCCCTATGAGACGTCCTTCCCTGCTTTCCCTCAAACACCATCGGATGACACCCGTCTTTTTCGCCCTCTTCACCGAGTTCCTCATACTCGCTCTCCTCGGATTCATAACCCTTTTCTCGATCGAAACACTTCTCCCAACCTTCGTTTCAGCCCGTATCAACCTTTCCCTGATTTTCGGAGGGATACTCTCACTCTTCATCCTTCACCACGCCCTCTCCGTTTGGCTTTCCCAATCGATACATCCGCCGAAACGATGGATTATCCGATCATTGATCGCGATTCTCGGTCTGTGGGGCGCGACTCTTGTCTTCCTCTCACTCTTGAAGTTTCCGATTCCGGCCACCGCGATCATCGTTTCCATCTGTATCCTACTCGGATATCTTTTCCGGAAAATATACTCCACCCTATGACCATCGCCCTCCAAGTCGCCGATCTCGATGCTCCTCGGATCGATGGTACCCGCGTGTATCTCTCGGAACTCCTCAAACGTTTCGGTACACTGGCTCCGAAGGAAGACTTTCATCTCTATCACAAACGTACGTTCAACCCGGAACTTGCTCCGCCCTTTTTCAAAAACTACACGGTACATCGGATTCCCTTCCCGAGCCAATGGATGCAGACCCGATTCGCGCTCGAGATGTTCCGGTCACATCCTGAAAGAATCTTCTTTCCGGTCCAGGCGGTTCCGGTATTTCTCCCAAAAGGACCACGTGTCACCATCACGGTTCATGATCTTGCCTTTCAGAAGTATCCGGAAACTTTCACGTCTACAACCCGGTTCAAATTGGACTTTCTTCTCAATCGCGCCATAGATCGGGCCCAGCACATCATTGCGGTTTCGAAATCGACGAAGCGGGATTTGCTCGCTTCATTCCCGACACTTCCGGAAAACAGGGTTCATGTCATCCATCATGGATTCAGCCGCGAGCGCTTCGAAACGCATGTCCCGACCCAAATGAAAGATCATCTGCTCGGCACCTACGGTCTTCATGACCAGACATACATCCTCTATGTCGGCGCACTTCAACCCCGAAAAAACCTCATTCGCCTCATCGAAGCCTTCACTCTTCTCAAATCGGATGCCCCCGAAGCCAGACTCGTGCTTGCCGGCGAACCAGCCTGGCTCTCCGAAGAAATCTTTGCAGCTCATGCTCAGTGTCCCTACCGCGATGATATCCTTCTCCCAGGAAAGGTCCCTTCGGCACATCTGCCCGCACTCTATCAAGGCGCCCGCTGCTTCGCTTTCCCCTCACTTTATGAAGGATTCGGTCTCCCGATTCTCGAAGCCTTCGCCTCCGGAACACCGGTAGTCACGGCACATAACTCAAGTCTACCTGAAATAGCCGGGGAAGCGGCCCTCTTCACGGATGCCTTCGACAGCCACATGCTCGCCGCACAGCTTCTCCGTCTCTGGAACGACGACGCTCTCCGTCAAACACTTATCGAAAAAGGAAGAGAACGCATCAAAGCGTTCTCTTGGGATACCTGTGCTTCTCAAACGCTTTCTCTCATCCTGGAAAACGAATCTTCATCTTGATCAGCCTTTCGGCGCCCGCATATTCAAAAGCTCAGGGGGCGGAGTGAAACGCATATTTTCTTCCATGGCCTCGAAGTCTTCTACCGCATAATCACGCTGGCGAAAAAAATCGACCGCGTCCGAAATCACCCGCTCCGGCGCGCTCGCTCCGGCACTGATACCGATTGCCTGCTTCCCGGACAGCCATGCCTCGTCGATCATCGAAATATCGTCCACCAGATATGATTCGGTTCCAGCTGCCCGGACCGTCTCCATCAACCGCTTCGAATTCGAAGAATTCTGTGATCCGAAAATCAACACCAGCTCCACCTGCCGGGCCAATGCCTTGACGGCGATCTGACGATTCGTGGTCGCGAAACAGATATCTTGAAGCGGAGGGGCGCTGATCTGCGGATATTTCCCCTTTAACGCCGCAATGATATCAGCCGTCTCATCGATCGAAAGTGTTGTCTGTGTCAGATAAACCAGCTTCTCCGGATTCCCGAGATCGAGCCGGTCGACGTCGGATACGGTTTCGATGATTGGGATTTCCTCATCCGGAGCTTCTCCCAAAACGCCTACTCCCTCGATGTGCCCGCGATGCCCGATCTACAACACTCGGTATCCCTCTTTCAGATAACGGAGTAACTCGAGATGCACCTTCGTCACCAGCGGACAGGTGGCATCGATCAGGGTGACCTTACGCTCCCGAGCTTCCTCATAATGCGCTCGCGGCGAACCATGCGCCGAAAACACGACTACCGAACCCTCCGGTGCTTCCGAAAGCATCTCGATCGTAATAGCACCCTTCCGCTCGAGATCGGCCACGACATGCCTATTGTGAACGATTTCATGCTTCACATATACGGGTGCGCCACAAATCCGCAGGGTTTCTTCGACCGCTGCGACCGCCCGAGCCACCCCGGCACAAAAACCCCGAGGTGAGGCCAAAAGTATCCTTTTCTGTTCCATGGCAAGACGCTCAATCCTTAATCACCGTACCGACGAACGGCTTTCCGTTCAAAGAACGGGAAAGATTCACCAGGTTCTGTCCGTTCAGGATGACAACCTCCATATTCTCTTCCTGGGCAAGCTTCGCGGCGATCGGATCGAAAGGAGCGTTCATCCCCGGGTCCCACTCATTTCCCACCAGTTTCCGGAATCCCTTCCAGTCCATATTTTTCAGCGGCTGTGCGTCCGGAAATTGCCGTGGGTCACGATCATAGACATAATCGATATTCGAAAGATTGATGATCTTTTTCGCGCCGAGATACTTCCCGAGCAAGACCGCATCGAAGTCCGTCGAGTGCCCCGGACGCCATCCTCCGGCCACGAGTATCGGTTCCTTAGCCCCGTAAAAATCTTCCAAGTCATGCGGATTCGTATTGATACGCGGATGGGCATGGGCACGGAATACGGTTCGGATGAAATGCGCATTCATGCGGGTCGCG
>JAYRFE010000034.1:0-1985 GCA_041908545.1 Candidatus Moraniibacteriota bacterium | reverse complement strand
TCTCGGGATATGCGGGCGGACATGTCGAGAATCCGACGTATGGGGATGTGACGAGTGAAAAGAGCGGACATCGGGAGGCGGTGGAAGTGTACTACGATGAAAAGGCGACCACCTATGAGGATCTCGTGCATTACCACCTCATGCATATTGATCCGACGGATGCAGGCGGACAATTCTATGATCGGGGGGAAAGCTATCAGTCAGTGATTTTCTTCCGTTCCGAGGAGGAGCGTTCGATCGCGGAGCGGGCCATACGGGAATTGGATGCGGCGAAGATCTTTTCGAAGCCGGTGGCGGTCAGAGTGTTGCCCTATACGAATTTCTACACGGCCGAGGAGTATCATCAGAACTATGCCGAAGAGAATACGCTCAAATACTGTGCGTACCGGGAGTCGAGCGGTCGGGATGCTTTCCTTGAGAGGTATTTCGGTGGTAAGAGCTGGGCGGAGCTGGTCGGTGCGGATGATGCATTGCTGTCAGGAGCGGTATCCGTTTCGGGGACCGGAACGAACGGTTCGGCCCGTCTTGATTTTTCCCGTTATGTGAAGCCGAGTCAGGAAGAGCTCAGGGGAAAACTGAGCGAGCTCGAGTATGAGGTGACGCAGGAAGAGGGGACCGAGAAACCCTTCGATAATCCCTATAATGGGAATCATGTTCCCGGGATCTATGTCGATATCGTGAGCGGTGAGCCGCTTTTCTCATCCAGTGATAAGTACGAGAGCGGTACCGGTTGGCCGAGTTTCGTGAGGCCGATAGACCGGAAATTCATCGTCGAGAAGGAAGATAAAGGTTTTTTCAGCACGCGGACGGAAGTGCGCAGTAGATACGGTGATAACCACCTCGGGCACGTGTTTCCGGACGGGCCGAAAGAGCGTGGCGGTTTGCGTTACTGTATGAATTCCGCGGCTCTCCGTTTCATTCCGAGGGAATCCATGGTGCAGGAAGGATACGGTGAACTTCTTCCTGTGGTGGACGCTCGGTAGGCCGGAATCATACGGATATACACAATCATGCTTATGAAGAAGACACTTCAGGAGATATTGAAGATCAGTGGCATACCGGTCGTGCTGGCATCACTTTGCTGCCTGTCTCCGGTCATCTTGGTGCTTCTCGGGATTTCTTCGGTGAGTTTCGCTTCATCGTTGGCCGATACGCTCTATGGAGGGTACAAGTGGGTGTTTCGGGGCGTCGGACTCGTGGCGCTTCTCGGGTCTCTCGCATACTACTGGTACAGGCAGAAAGGCGTCTGCACTCTTGATGCGGTGAAACGCCGCCGGAATGAAATCATCAACTCCATCGCGCTCGCACTCGTGACGGGAGTGCTTGGATATCTCTTTTTCCTTTACGTGGTCGTGCATTATCTCGGTGTCTGGCTAGCTCTCTGGAAATAGCGTTTCGTACCGATGTTTCACGGAGCCAAGGTATTGACTTTTTGGCTTTTTTTCGGTATCTTCCGCACGGAGTACCTTTTTTCGGAGGAGTGATCGATGGGTGAGAAGAAAAAGATCGTAGGGGTCGGACTGATCCTCTATCGGGTCGATGATTGCGGTCGGATGCGGATCATGGTGGTGCGGGAAAGGCGTGCGAAACCTCTGATCGGAAAGGAAGTCGGCATGTTGAGTTTTCCCTTGGAGACCCAGGAGACCCAGGATGAGGGGAGCATCATTCGGACGATGCGACGGTGCGCCGGAGAGGAACTCGGCATTCCACCGGAACGGATGGACGAGTGTTTCCCGGTGGCGACGGAATTCCGTTTGTTTCCGGGGGTCGAGGAATTCGATATCGTCACCCGGTACGGCATTGCGCGGTATATCGGGACTTTCGATGCCGGCTTTTCCTCACCATCAGGAGAGACGGAAGCGGTCGGTTGGATGACGGTGCCTGAATTATTGGCACAGCCGTTGATCCGAGTCGAGACTCGTCCGATATGCGAGCATTTCCTTTGGGAGACGCCGCCTCGAGAGGGGTGGTAGGGGAACTCGAAC